>JAEOSL010000054.1 GCA_016840385.1 Candidatus Thorarchaeota archaeon
CCACCTGAGAGATACTATCGGACAGCAGAGAGTCCGACCAAGCCACTGCTTGACATCGATACGGTCTATGGTGACCATATATCGGCCACTCTACTGGCGTGATTCAGTGTTTATGGGATGCAGTGTCTGTTATTGACACTGTCCGCGGGTTTTACTCGGTCATATCCAGCATGATGTGTTAGCAGTTGTTCGCGCGGGTAGTGCCGCGTTTCACCATGTTCTTGGCGAGTCATAGTCAGACTGTTTTCACCTAGTAAGTCGAAGTAAGGAGACGCGGTGATCATTAGGGACTGTCATGATAGAGAAATAGGTGTATGGTTTTCCCTCTTGTTACATTCATTCCCTCAATTACGAAACGCGGACCATTGTCTTGTCCATGTATTCCTTAAGTCTCTCTGGAGGAACTCCTTTTTCGCGTAGTTCTTTCGGATCTCCTGGTAGCATAAGGGATGCAATATCTCCCTGCGGGTCAAAGGCAATGATAGGAATACCCTTCATTGCAGCCTCTTCCAAGATACATTTGGAAAGAACGGTCTTTCCTGAACCTGTCGAACCAAAGACTCCACCATGGCGTCTTAAGAGATCTGTACTGATCTCGAATTTCTCATTGGTTCTTTTCCCTTCTTCATCAAGCTTGAATCCAAGCCAGAGCTTATCGTCTCCCATAGCAAACACCAGTTAACGCTTTTATTTACACTGTGTTTTAAGAGCCTTTCCAGTATAAGCAGTTTTGTATTAAAATAAAAAAATGAAAGAGTGGATGGAGAAAACTCCATCCAAATCTATACTTCTACTCACCTACTGGTTCGTATCTTCTTCCAAGGAAGATAACGATACTGAATACCAGTAGTACTGCAATGCCAAAGAGGACACCAGCAGCCCACCCATAGCTGAGCGTGTCGCGTATCACACTTGTAGTAAGGTAGATACCTGCCATAATCACACCCAAAATGAGTGAAACAATCATGAACCTCGATGTCATCTCCTTTGTTTGTCCAGTTTCTGCGCCTTCAGATATTCGACCGCCGAAGAAAACAAAGACAAACAAGAAGATGTATGCTATGACAATCATTGTGCCCATATCGAATAGGTATCCCTGAATAATTATATCAACACCATCAAGCAGTCCATAGGTGAGAAGAGTTGCAATCGACATCATGTACACAAGCATGTTTGACATCATCTTGTCATCAGGATGTACAAATCCAGTTATTTCAGTGAACGTATTGATTACTGCGATGACCAGAACAATAGCAAGAACCGCCAGTGCTATGAGCCAGATGTAGAAGGGAATCACAAGTAATTCCGGTGATGCTGTAACTACATCTAACAGCGCCTTTGCTCCGATAGTTCCACCCAGTAATGTCAATCCAATTCCTGAAAGAAAGTTTCCAATCGTAGTAAGCCTAACCATACATCTATCCTCCATGAGGTAGTGTAACTGAAAGCCTTCTTGGTCTGGTTTCTATTAACTCTTTGCTACATATCGTAGAATGGTGAATTGTGGCGCGTATTTTCCATTCAGAAAGGCTAAATTTCTTCACGTGATAATAGTCCTGAGGGATATGGTTTTGTCAGAGGAATCAGAAAGAATTCTTGTTCGGAAGGACACTATTGCCCGTTGCTCATGGTGCGGAAGTCCTGAAAGCAATAAGTGGGTTTCTGGACAAAATGATGAGATTTATTGTACTCCTGAATGTTGGCAAGCAGCATCTATGGGGAAAAGGAAAATAGCAGCTGGGGCAAGAATTTGCCTTGCACTCGCAATGATTCTCTTTCCTACTATAGCAATACTGACATCGAATCTTTCTTTGGCTGCCGCTGGCATGCAGTTTGGTCTGACAGGTTTTTTAATACTTCTCTTAGGTCTTGCTATGTATTTAGGTGCAAATGAAGGAAAGAAGTATCAAGATAGGAAAGGGAAATACAGTGGGATTTCACCAATAGAATGTGAATACTGTATGCATTCAAATCCACCTCGTGCAACAAGATGTCTAAATTGTGATGCCCCCCTTACAGGAGCACCTTTCCTGTCTGAAGCAATTCCTCCATGGATTAGCAAACAGAGTAAAGTGAAAGGAGTACGATGTCCATTTTGTAATGCTATCTACTCTTATCTTCCATCAGTGATATCTGATGATGGACAGGTAAACTGTCAGAATTGCACTCGTCAATTCTTAGTTCCTATCGGTTCCAAGGATACTTCCACTGATCTGCATCGTGCATACTACTAGGATGCCACTTCAACTTCAGGTGCTAGTTCTGTTAGGAAGTAGGTTCCAATACATGCAATACCTATGAGCACGATTACGAGAAGAGCTAATCCTGGGAAGAGACCTCCTACTGAATATGCTAACTCCGCAGCTAATGGTCCGATGATCATGCCTGATCCAAAGAATATCGAATAGACACCCATTGTGCTCCCTCTGGATTCAGCACTTGAAATATCCGTGAGGTATGCCATTGCTGCTGGTGGGAATGCACCTGATATGAAACCCAATATGGGTAATAGTGGCCATAGCCCATTTGTCCAAAGTGTGTCAAAAGGTACAGCAACAAGCATGTATGCCAATGCTCCAAATCCTATGAGCCCAAAGACAATGAATGGTCTCCTCTTACGCATGTGGTCTGATAGGTGACCCATTACAATGATTCCTAACACCAGAGACACTCCAAGCATTGCAAAGAGAATAAGTAGATCCATAGCTGTAATGTCAAAGTATTCTTCTACGATATGCTTTGTCTTTGAGATTACCAGACCATAGAGTGAGATAATCGGAATGTATACTGGGAGCATCTTCTGGACATTCTTGTCTCTTGCAACTTCCTTTAGAAGAGCCATAACACTAACTTCTTCGTGTGATATCACTCTGGTTTCTTTGATAAGAATCAGTGTTAGAAAACCAGAAACTGCACATGCTGCAGCCGCAGCGAAGAGTAGTAGAAAAGGTGCAAATCCCATTTCCAGCAATATGATACCTAGACCAAAACCACCCGCAAGACCCATCAATGTGGAAAGATCATAATATCCCATCAGACGCGCGCGATTATCTTCTGTGGAACAATCAGCTATCATGGAGAGGGTTGTTGTTACTTTAGATGCTGCTCCAATACCGAAGAGTCCTGCTAAAATGAATGCAATAATCTCGATTGTCGCAATTCCAAATAGAAATGCAGCTGCGGCAGTTATGAACAAACTTGCAGCAAGGATTGGCTTTCTACCAATCTTGTCACTATATGAACCAAAGAATGAAACCGTGCTTAGTTCTGCAATTGGATATATCACAAGTACAACTGCAACGCCCCATCCTGCAAGAGCACCACCCATGTAGACATTGCTAGAAATCACTGCAATCGTCACGTAGAATGACGCACGCATGATCAGAGTAACTAGATACAACATTATCAGGGTCAACGCATGACCAGATTTTCTTAGTCCCATTCTTTCACTTTCCAGGCGTAATGAAATGGTCCGTGCATTAGCGTTTATAAGCTTGGTTGGTTGCACTATTGAACTATGGTCACCAGTAAGATTCCCGGGGAAATCGGCTCCACCGAGTATGTCTACTTGACGCTCTATCGCTTGAAGACACTCACTGATAAGGAGAAGCATGAATGGTTTGGATCTTGGCGGAAGATCAAAACCAATCTCCCTTCAGGGATGAAGATTATCACCGAAGCATCAAGCGCCTTTGGAACTGAATACACTGGTTTCACGGTCTATCAAGGTCCGCTTGAGAAGTTTGAGGAATTGATGGATATTCTTGAAGAAAACACTCGAGAATTCTTGGAGAAGTCACTCACTATCATTGGCTCAACAGGATTCTCGCTACCAACTGCAGATTTTCAGAAAATTCTCGATGGTAGACCCGTCGATTGAACAGGTGATAGTTTTGCCACAGGGCACTGCTTTTTTATCCAAAATGAAATTCCAATGAACTAAGAATATGGTAGGTTGTGAAGATGCCAAACAAACGCTCACGAAAAACAATCGTGATTCTTACCTTTACTCTGATAGTTGGCATCCTACTGTACACTTACGCCCCCGCAGGTATTGAAGCTGGAGAATATGAAGCAACACTCTCTATTGACTCTCCGAGTATCAGTGCCACAGAAATTTACATTTTTACTCTCCAAGATTCAGGTTCTTCCTCAGTAAATTCATCCATATTGAATGGAACTTCTACAACAGTTCAGGTTACTGTACCAGTATCCGCATTAATTTCTACAGATAATCCTCTCCGTTTCACGCTCAATGTAACTGGTGATATTATCAATGCTGAATCCATTCACTTAGTAATTACAAATAACGATGGTTTCAATGTCACATTGCGACCAACCCGTCAATCTGGACAGATATTTACAATCGAGTATCAACCTCTAGTCAATTCACAGGCTGCAGTTATGATTCTGGGTGTTGTCGCAATCCTCTGGTTCACTGAGGGTATCAGTCTAGTAGCCACATCTATGTTGATACCAGTTCTCATAGTCCTTACTAACATCCGGCCTCCCTCTGAAGCTCTGGCACCATTCTTCGATCCTGCTGTTGCTCTTATCTTTGGAGGATTCCTAATTGGTAGAGCTCTTACAAAATATGAATTGGACAAACGGTTGGCTTTACTAATCCTTTCCAGAACAAAAGGCTCTGGAGGTTCGCTCATTCTTACAGTTATGGCTGTAACTGCGTTTCTTTCAATGTGGATTTCAAATACTGCATCCGCTGCGATTATGATTCCGATTGCTCTTGCAGTCATCAGTAGAATACGGGACACTGATATCCGAAGCAAGTATGGAAAGGCTTTGGTCTTGGGTGTAGCGTATGCTGCTACGCTTGGCGGTGTTGCTAGTCTTGTTGGCTCTCCTCCTAATCCGCTTGCTGCGAGTTACATCAACTCATTTCTAGGTGTTGAGTTTTCATTCATGAGTTGGATTCCCTTTGGTTTACCTGTGGTATTGATCATGCTTCCAATCACATGGCAATGGATTGTCTACAGATTCAAGATTCCAAAAGAAATTGAGGAAATGGAAGACCTCAAAGAAATATCACGAAAAGAATACCTTCGCTTGGGTCCTATGTCGACAAATCAAAAACTAGTCGTTCTGATTTTTGCTAGTGTCGTCATTCTTTGGTTTACCGAGAAATTGCCTGACTTCATTTCAAGTGTTATTGGATGGTCGGGCCATGGAATATCAAGCTCAGTTGTAGCCTTGATTGGTGGGGTTTCTCTGATGATTCTTCGACTTCTTGATGAGAAGGATGTATCATCACACATTAGTTGGTCCTCTCTTCTAATACTTGGTAGCGGGATTGCTCTCGGCGGAGCAATGATTGACACCGGTCTATCCGCATTTATCGCTCAGCAGATGGGTGGACTTGGTATATTTCCAACCTTTCTTGTAGTTATAATAATCGGAATTGTTGCAGTCCTTGTCACGATGGTTGCGTCCAATACTGGTGCAGCTGTCATACTCATTCCTGTTGCGATACCCTTGGCTGTAGGTTTAGGAATTGATCCACTACTAATTACAATGGTTATTGCAATTGCAGTATCAATGGACTTTGCTCTACCCACAGGAACACCTCCCTCAACCATTGCTTACAGTACTGGGAAAATAGAGATGCGAGAGATGGTCACAACAGGTTTGGTTGTTGATCTTATCGCCATTCTCGTAGTTACTATCCTAGTCGTGTGGCTATGGGGTCTCCTTGGTCTGGTTGTTATCTAAGAATAGTACACCCTTGCATTTCACGAAGGGTTTAAATCGCATAACCCTAGGATGCTCTTCGAGGTTTCAAGTGTGAGCTGGGTTTCCAAGATAATCAACGGTGCTCCTGATGAGTTTGTCAAAGCAAGGCTAGTGAAATATGGACTTGGGTTCCATCCTGGTCCCAGGGTACGTATTGTACTAAGCAAAACAAGTATCAAACTCAAAACTGATCTTGACCTTGAGAAAACCTTTCTCAGAGGATATTTGCTTGGAGCACCAGACGGCCAGCACAAAGTCAAAGGCACAATCATTACATACGCAGACAATACTGCTGAGTATGACAAATTGACGATGCCAATATCTTGGAAGATATCAAAAGGCAAAGGACCTCCAGTCTTCAAAGCAAAGGTGGATGAATCCGCCCCACTTGATGACATTAAGGCACTCTTTGATAATGATGATGCTACTACTTTCTATTTGCTCTCTCTGAACCCCAGAGATGGAACCAAACCTTGGAAAGTAACAACAAAAACATCCTTCCCCAAAGGTGGGCCAAAAGAAGAGGAGAAGGATACGGTGGTCAAAGATCCAGTCTTTGCCAAAGGTGCCTTAGGGAATACTCCTGAAACATTAGCATACATACTTGATGAATACCTACCTGTTCATAAGGACAAGGTCGGACCGAAAACCAAGAATATCTGGATTCGAAACAATTTTGAAATTCTTGGAATCAAACCTCCAGCTGATCCAAACCTGTCGTTCGATGAAAAGAGACGGTTAGCTAGAAAGAAATGCAAACTCACTCGTGAAGTCACAATTGATGGTGAAGACTATAGTGAGACATACGATTTCATAGCAAATTAATTGGATAAGTTTAAATTCGGAATCAAAACGGCCCCTATAATAACAACGAGGCGAAATAAATGCTCCAGAGCTTTGAAAGCAACTTCTTCCTATTTTCAGCGATTTTCATATTCCTCGGAATATTTGCCATTGGATGGCTTGTAGTACATATTGAACATGGTCGTCATCTTTCAAAATTGAAAGTCGCCTTATCCGGAATTCTTGGAGCCACTCTTCTTGGATTTGGTTTCCACTTACTCCTACTATCGTTTGGTGTCTAACAATTCTGCAGCTCCACTCATATACGAGTAAGCTAGGTACGAACAATCGTTATTTAGCATCTCGATGAACTTGTATTGCTATTCTCTAGTGGACAGCATATTTGATTAACGAGAGGATTCATCAAGTGTTACCTGAAACTGACATTCAAAAGCTAGCAGTCGAAAGTCGTCAGAAGTTGATTCAGGAATTTGCAGAAACCTATGCAAACTTACGAGAGCGGATAAAGCGCGTTCCCGATGCAGATGCAAGAAGGGTTTCTGAGGAATTTTCCTGTCCTTTAGAGGTAGCAATGGTTGCATATCTGATCAATATGGATGGAATCATGACTCTTCGTAGTGCCATAGACCTCTTCACTGCAGAACTAGCGAGAAGGGCATCAGTTGGAGAAGATGTTCCTAATCTTCCAGGCAACATCCTGGAATTTGCACTAGTTGAGGGACGTTGGATCTCTCATATTCATGGTCGTTTCACAAGACAACTGGAAATTCGCGTTAGGAGTCTTTCAAACCTAGAAGATGCAGTTGATAATGAAACTCTTGAAGTTGAGAAAGCCTTGTCAATTATTGCTGAAAGAGTTAAACTTGCTGAAACTGTCATATCTCCCTTAGTTGAAGAATGGAGAAAAGAACACCTCAAGTCTACAAGTGCTGACGTTATCTCATCATTTGGCCATGCGATTACTAAATGGAATCGTAGTACTCTCAATGGTAAATCTAAACAGATACTGAAACGAAATCAAGCGCATTTCCGTCTTCTACGGCAAGCCTTAACAAAATCTTCTGATTCCTTCACAATTGATGCTTCTATCAGTCGAATGGATACTCTAATAGCTGAACTTGAACAGCCTCTTGACAAACTAACCCCCCGTGCAGTTGCTCATTTTCTCTTACATTTAGTTCCAAGACCCCAAAGCGGTAGAGGTGATCGTTCACCCTATATCGAAATAGGGGTCGGGTCGACCCGGGGCAACAAAGCAGAACCTGATATGTCGTCACCCTTTGATTTCCTTGAACGTGATATCAAACTTGGAAATCGTCGGAAAAGTGATGATAGAAGAGAATTTCTTCTGGAACGAATTTCGCGTGTATACCGAGTGCTCAAATATCAGGGGAGCGATATTCCTGAGTGTGTTTCAAAATGCTTCCGTGAAATAATCGCTAGATTTGGTTTGAAAGATGTTTCTTTTGAAGATGAATTCTCTGCTGCTAGCGAGAAAATCATTGAGGAAATGATAACAGAAAGAGATGCTCTTGCAGTTGATCTCATTCATGATTTTGTAATTAATCATGTCTATTCGGAGGTTTCCCCATGATGAATGCACCTTCTCCTCTTTATTGGTTGATTGAGATTGAAACCTACGACTTTGCAGCTGGAGCTTTCAAAGGCGCAGATCTAACGGGGAAGGTACTCATACTATCATCACAGCTTTGGTCGATTATCCGGGGGACACAGGTATATTCAATATTGATTGGACCTGGTATATTCAAAGGAGTAGCAAGAAAAAGTGGCATTCATGTTGATTTACTAGAGTATATCTCATGTCTGATATTTGATCCAACTCGACTAAGATTTGATGAACCTCTTCCACAGGTCGATATAGTATCCCCAGAAGTCATCGATCCGATAGGAACAAGTAGAATAGAAGAGATTGTAACCTCAATTCGTAATCTTGTAATGGAAAGAGGCAATGTCTTGATTAGTGATCCACTTGCCACAATTACAGCTAAAACTAACATTCCCCAGACTGCACATTATGAAGAAATGTTCAAGCGAATCAACGTGTCTCATGTATCTGGTGCTCAAAGAGCGAAGTTCATTCTAGGTGGTGCAAATGGTCCAATCTATCGACCCTTTGCTGAGAATTTTCCAAAATTGATACGACAACAGACTGAGCGTACAAGAGTGTTGGCCGCACCATTCTCCAAGTTCACTGGTTTCTCAGATATAGAAATCATGACTGACTGGATGATTGTTGAGAAAGCTGGTCAAGATTCTAAAACCGGGATGGAAGCAATAGGTGCAGAATACGAACGTACATTGGGTGTAATTGACAAAGACAAGGACAATTACATCTTTGAACTATGAAGACCACAAGTGTCTTTTAGACTCCAGTTCTCTTCGCGATGAGGAAAATTGTCGGAAATTGCTAATGCAGACATCCAGAAAAGACTGGTGAAACCATATGCAGTTGTATTAAGGGCAAGCAAGCAAGAACTGACAGTCAGAGTGGACATCTATTCTGATGTATTGAGAGACCGCCAGCGCTCCAATTTGGGTGGAATGATAGAATTTGGATATCGATCAAATGGCCTCTTAGATATTAGGAAATTCTGGTTTGTCAAGTACAATAAACCTGTTTACATGCATGTTCCTAAGGAAGCAAATGGCATTCTGAGAAAAGCAAAGAGTATCATTGTCCCCAGAGAACTACAACCAGATTTCCTGAAGGATATTAAGAAATACTTCGCGGGTATCCAGACTCAAGAACCAAGGGTAGTACCAACATGCCAGCACTGTTTTCGTGAAGATCGACTTACAGTACTTACTCGACGAAATGCTGTGAAGATTTCTGCAGACCAAGTAACGTGTACAACTTGTGGACAATCCGATTTGAAAACAGAGTTGAAGACTCTTGGAATTAAGATGTCTCGTGCTATGATGAACCAGCTGGAAAAACAGGTGACTCGGGTCAAATCAGTCCCACGGCTTGTGGATATGCTTACTCCTGGTTTTGATCCAACAAGAGAACCTGACCTCACACTCATAGATACAATCGTTGCCCAAGAGCTTAGTACTAAGAAGGATATTCAAGATCTTCCTATCCCTGATGGATTCAAAGAGATCCTGTATAATGTTGGGCTCGAATCGCTTCTTCCAATTCAAAAGAAAACAATTCTCTCTGGTCTCTTCAAAAATACAAGTCTACTAATCGTATCGTCAACCTCCTCAGGAAAAACTCTATTGGGTGAGTTAGCTGGAATTCCTAAAGCTATGAAGGGGAAGAAGATGATCTATATGTCCCCTCTAGTCGCATTGACAAATGAAAAGTACAACTCCTTTCGCAAGCGCTACAAATCTCTTGGTCTAAGAACTGGAATCAAAGTAGGTATGTCACGAATTGATGTTGGAAAGGAAGGAAAGCCAATTGTTGATACTGACATCTCGAAGGCTGACATCATTTGCGCAACCTATGAAGCTCTAGACTTACTCTTCAGATCGGGGAATACAAAGGACCTCGGAGATGTAGGAACGGTGATAATTGATGAGATTCAGAATCTTGCTGATCCTGAACGTGGTCCCGAATTGGATGGGCTCATTACAAGAATGAGATTCCACTTTCCGAAAGCACAGATTCTTGCCCTCTCAGCTACAGTTGGGTCTCCTGAAGTTCTGGCAAAGGAACTAAACCTGAAACTTGTTGAATTTGAAGGAAGACCTGTTCCTCTTGAACGACATCTTGTTTTTGCTCGTAGCGATGAAGAGAAACGAAACATCATCCGAAGACTTGTTACTACCGAGTTTCGACACAAGAGCAGTGTAGGAAACAAAGGTCAGTCAATCGTATTCACATATTCTAGACGACGTGCCCAAGCATTGAGTGATTGGTTACGCGAGCACGGGGTGTCCTGTGCAGTATATCACGGCGGACTCTCTTATAATCAAAGGAGAAGCGTAGAACACCAGTTTGAGAAACAAAGGTATGCATGTGTTATAACAACTGCAGCACTTGGTGCAGGAGTTGACCTTCCAGCATCACAGGTGATTTTTGAATCACTAGCTATGGGGGCCGATTGGTTATCTACAGCAGAATTTGAACAGATGCTTGGTCGTGCTGGTCGATTAGGTAAACATGACCGAGGTAGAGTTTACATCGTTGTCCAACCCGAACGAAAATATCACAGTGGGCAAGATGGATACGAAGATGAGATTGCTGTCAAATTACTTAATGGCATTATTGAAGATGTAGAACCATTCGCTGACAAAGAAACTTCTGCTGAGCAAATCCTTGCAACAATTTGCTCAACTGGTCTTGTTGATCTGAAATCTATTGCCAGAACCTACATGCGAATGCTCTCGATGTCAGTCCCTCCCTCAGAGGCACTAAAGCATCTTGTCAAGACTCATATGATTCGCGTCAAAGAAGGAGGAGCTCATCCAACTGATTTAGGAAAAGCAACTTCTCTCTCATTTCTCAGTCCAAGCATGGGTCTTGAGGTTATGCAGCTCACCGCATCATTCGATGTTATTGATATTGCTATCATGTTGGAACCTTTCGAGAATATCTATCTTAGTAACAAATTGCAGGAAGAAGTCAATTCCGCATTTAGGACTCACATGCCAACCCGATTATTCTCTGGAATCTTCTCTGAGATAAGCGATGTTAGCAAACCAAAGAGTGGAGCTGGTCGACTTCCTCCATGGGTGTTTGAGATATTTGGAAAATGGGCATCGACTTTTTTCACCTGTGGCTGTCGCGATTATCCTGATTGTGACCATGGAAAGATCAGACTGGGTCGCTGGTTAGTGGATAGACGACAAGAAGGTATGAATCCCTCAGGACTTGCTGCTTTATTGAATGATAAATTCCAATTATGGGCATACCCTGGAGACCTGTTCTCCTGGTTGGATTCACTCATTCACGGTCTCAAGGCTGTGCAACGAATTGCAAACGTAGCAGGAAAGATTGACCTGAGTGTAGCTATTGATGATCAAATATCTCGAATTGAGCGTCCATATGACACTCCCGACGCCAAGGAACCTTCTAAGACGTGAGAGTATCTCTGTCAACTTCAATCTTTACACTAATATTCCCAACAAGATCTGGGGACATTGAATCGAGATTAAGATCAAGCCATCTATGTAGGTCTCTACGAATTTCTTCTTTCGCATCAAGAGGCTTCGGAAGTTCTGAACGGTCTTCGGATACCAAATGGAAGTGGGTACAACCACAACTACATTGACCATCAAGGACCTTGTCAATGTCCACTGATGATTTTCCACAAGACCGGCAAATGAATAGCATCGTCATCTTTCTCCATACAATTGGGGGATTTATCTATCTATGAGGATTGGTATCGCTTAGGTAATACATTCTATTTCCGCTGTATGCCTATTTAATTCATATAAACCACAATTTGACCTATTACAGAAAGAATACAATCCATACAAAACAGAGAATGATACCAATTGCCCCTGCAATCATCCATCCTTTCTTTCCGTACCCCCACACGATTGGAATCGGTCCAAGAAAGATGATTCCTTTACTTTGGATTCTTGTTTCATTACCATCCATTTCACTATATGCAGAAATCACTGCTACAATTACAAGTATGATCCCGATGATAAGAAGTATCCAGCCAAGACTCTGTAGAAGTTGTACTTGCATTTCACTCACCTGGTATTAGTGAAGGAAGTTCGAAAACTATTTTCTCATAACCTCCAACATCATCCCCATCTACTGCCCAGAGACTGATGATGTCATCATAGATGTCAAAATCCATTGTTGTTTCAACTTCAACTATTTTTGTTCCAATTGGGAATCTCCAGAGAATCTCGAAATCATAAGGTGCCTCTTCTTCTTCAAGCCAAGTTTCAATCACGTTTTGACCAGGAACAAACTTGCCTGTGAAATCAATGAGGTAGATAACCGATACAACATCAGTTTGCCCTTTGGGATAGATATCACAGAAGTCGACTCTTGACTTGACTCGTTCACTGTTAATCTCAACTCTCTCTTTATCTAGAAAGAACTGCATATTCCCTGCTAACTTCTCGACTTCGGCCGCAAGTAACTGCTCATCTCGAATCACTTTTCGATAATATCCTTCCATATCCAGATATTCAAAGTTCAATCGCTCGTGAATCTCTCCAGTGCTTGAAACTGAGAAGAAGGATGAAGCATGAACTGGCTCCACCATATCTGACATGTAATCTTCCAAATGAATCACCTATTCAAGAGGGACAGCGTTTATTCCTGCACCCGAGAGATGCTCTGAAAACTCTGGTGCATTTCCTGTAAATACATACGCAATCCTTGGATTTACAGCTTTTGCGAACTCGATAAGTCCATTGAAATCAGTGTGTGCACTGAGTGGGAATCCTCGTTCCCTGAATTTGCCGAGAGTCCATCCTGATAGACTATATCTCTCCATCTTCTGCTCCAGATTCTTTGCAACTTTATTGAGATCACTGCGACGGATATTATTGAGGGTGTGTCTAATTGATGAGCTAACAATGACAGCACCGTCTTCGATAATATCAGAAATTCCAGGTGAATCCAAGGTATAATGTCGAAGGTCAACTCCATGGTCCTTGTAGACATTACACACTTTGTTTATGCTAGTATTTCCTGATACTATTCTAAATCCTCCACTCATCAGGAGTGCGATTGCTTCCTGAGATTTGCCCAGTGAATATGCGCTGAAGAATGGGATTCGACCTTCATCGATTACTTTTGTTGCAGCATCAAGTATGTTATCATAAACACCCTGACGTTCAGGGAATACCCATTCAGGTTTCCCGTAGGTTGCTTCAGTAATTAGAACATCAGCTTCGATTGGTTCTGCTGCGGTATGAACCATACTATCGACATTGTTGAAATCCCCGGTATACAATACTCGGAGACCATCATTGAACTCAAGATAGAACATCGTTGACCCAAGGACATGTCCTGCATTCAATGCCGTGATATTAACACCAATTTGCCCGAACATATCTCCGATACGAATCAGTGTTTTATTCTTGAAAGCATTGTTACCCCGCGCTCCCCATGTATCGAAGGTCCCAGAAGTAGCAATGATGTGATTCGCTTTTTTCAAACCTCCAATGTGATCGGCATGTGAGTGAGAGAGTAGTGTTGTTTCTCCCTTGATTCCAGTATCTAGGGCTAATCGTATATCACCGTATTCAAGAAGGAAACCTGTTCCTACTTTTTTCACATTGAGTGTGGACATGGAATGACCGTTCCCCGAAACCTAGACATTCCTGGACATCGAGTCCGGGATGATGTTCGGTTCCTGTTTCATAGAGGCTGCTCTCTGTAGATTCTGTGAATCTGTTAAGAGTCTTACTTCCTCTCCACAGGCGTTTTCAGTCTCCGGCAAACTGACGGCGACCAGATTCAGTGCAGCATTGAGATCTCTGTCGATCACTAGCCCGCACTGTTCACACTCATACTCCCTCTCTGATAGAGAGAGTTCTTTCTTTCTGTGCCCACAACGTGAACACATCTTTGATGATGGAAAGGCCCTTGGTACCACGACAAGCTCAGAACCGTACCACCCACATTTGTACTCCAGTTGTCGTCTGAACTCATAGAACCCCACATCAGCTATGGCTCTTGCAAGCCTTCGGTTCTTCAGCATCCCGGACACTAGCAGGTCCTCGATCACTACCTTACTGTGGCTCTTGGCAAGATAGGTCGTCACCTTGTGCAGTGTGTCCTGCCGGATATTGAAGACCTTCAGGTACATCTTCGCAAGTCGCAGTTGCGCTTTTTTGTGGTTCCTGCTCTCCTTCTTCTTTCGTGACATACTCTTTGAGAGCTGTCGCAGTTTCCTTAATCGTCTTCCTAGGGTTCGTGGGTTGGTAAAAGTGGTTCCATCAGATAATATGGCCAGATTCTTCACTCCCAGGTCTACTCCCACTGGTGCTCCTCGTACAGGCTGTGGGTTGAGGATGTCCTCCTCCACAGTGACTGACACGAACCACCTGTTGGCTCGTCGTCGCACAGTGACTGAAAGTATCCTTCCACTGTGGTACTTCTCTCTCTTCTCCTTGATTCGAATCTTTCCTATGCGCGGGAGCTGGATTGCTCGCTCATGGAACCTGATGGTCCCAGTCAGTCTGAAGCTGTCCCGAACTCCCCTCCTCTTGAAACGAGGAAATCCTACCTTCTTGCCAGACTTGAGTCCTCGATAGAAGTTTTTGAAAGCTCTATGGAGGTTTCTCAGGGCTTCCTGGGGTGCACACTTCGAGGTTTCGTACATCCATGGGAATTCTGTCTTCTTCAGGGAGTTGAGGAGTTTGTGCTGTCGCATTGCGTCAGTGAACCTATCATTTTCCTGATTGTTCTTGTACCGTGCAATCCGTTGTTCTAGACCCCAGTTGTAGGCAAAACGAGCTACTCCTGCATGTTGAGCAAGGTATGACCTCTGGATTTTGTTGGGATCCAGCTCATACCTGTAGGCCTTATTGGTCAACATTCAGGTTCGGCTTATGGTCTTGTGGGGAGCTTTTAAGCTCATACAAGAAGGACTTTCTTCAACTATTGGTTTCATTGATGTCCAAGTTCGTTCAGGATTTACGCAGCTGTTTCGAACCTCTCATATCAAAATCGAGTGTCAACAAAAGCGTTTCCCACTATTGTTACCTACAGATGTCGACGCATAAGAGTCAATGACCTACTCTTAAGAGACCCCCCTAATTCATCCGTCAATGCTTCCATCAAATCGCTTTGTCCCTTTCCAACGAGTGGTAGAACTACTTTGTTAGCTTCAGTTTCTCGTAGCATTCGTGCAATCTGTTTGGCTGCTAATGTTACATCGTCATCTGAAATTGCCAGGCTAATGATTGCAGTGTTATCCAAGTGATAGATACTCGTTACGAGCTTTGCTGAATCATTCAGAGTTATTGTTCTGAGGTTTCCCTGGCTTGCTGCAAAGTCAAAAGCCGTCCAGATGAAAGAATTTGTCATTCCTATTACTTTGCTCGTGTCCCAGATTAAACTCTTAGCAGCCTCAAGATTAGGTTGAGGATCCCATATTGGATCTTCTTCACCTTCTGGCTTCTCAGGATCTATTGAAATAGTATAGTTATAGAGTTCATTCTGTTTTTCAAATCCAATTCTCTCCAATACGTTTCCTGTCCAATGGTCAAGTTCCAGAGTACCTGGAAATCCTAACCTTTTCTCTGGAGGACTATTTGGAACAAGAGCATCCACATCCCTTATTGCGACAGTTCGGAAAAATGGGAGTGATGATTTGATGATACTGTACGCACCTGTTTCTCTAAATTTATTCTTGACTGAAACCGATGCCAGTATCATTCCCAACCGCGTTCTATCTCTGTAGATGACAGTTCCCCCAATAACCTCTTCTTCCACTGATGAAACAAATGATATTGTATCTTCAAGACTGAGAAATCTTGATGCAAGTTCTTTAGTCAAATTTCCAAAATCAGTTTGATTCTCAATCATTTCAATCCAAATATCAAGTTCACTCTTGCTCAATCTTCTGTTGAACATTATTGGAGCTGTCATTGTAGTAACACTGTTTAATTGACTCCACCCAATTAAATTTGCTCCCTTGTTTTCCCGTCAGACTTTATTTTGTGCAAATACACATCTTTATCGAAGGGTTTATTCCATTGTTACGGAATAGAGGTAAATACGATGCAATCGTTAGTACTAACTGCAGATGGTCTCCAAATAGCTGACACACCCATTCCTCCTCTTATGCCTGGAGATGTTCGTGTTGAAGTGAGATCTGTTGGTATATGTGGAACTGATATCGCTATCTGGAAAGGTGATTTCGAAGCAGATCTGCCGTTAGTTCTGGGACATGAATTTGCAGGTGTTGTTCATGAAAGTTCAGTTCCAGACATCACGCCTGGAACTTTGGTTACTACTGATATTGACATAACCTGTGGTCGTTGCTGGTACTGTCGTACAGGTGCACGTCAATATTGTGCTGTTAAAGAAACATTGGGAATAACCAGAGACGGTGGTCTCTCAGAGTATGTTTGTGTCCCTGCTGAGATTATTCATCCTCTTCCAGATGAAGTAACTACTATGGAGGCTACGTTCATAGAGCCTCTAGCATCAGCAATCAAGACCCTGCAACAAGCTCCTGCTAAAGATGATGAACCTATTCTTATCCTAGGAAGCGGGAAACTTGCTCTTCTATTGGCGCAGGTTTATGATGCAAACGGTGCCGATGTTCATATCGTAGGCAGGAATAGATGGCAATTGGGACTAGCCAAACAACTTGGTTTTCAAAACACTTACGACACCGTTGCGAATGACTGGAAATCTGACATTTTGAAAATTACGCATGGTGTTGGGCCACGAGTTGTCATTGAGGCTACAGGTAATATCGACGGTGTTACCATGGCTTTTGATATTGTTCGAAATGGTGGAATTATCGGTTTGAAAAGCATGCATGGTTGTGAGTTCCCATTTGATCCAACACGGATTGTGAACAAAGAATTGACAATCTATGGTTCAAGCAGAGGTCCCTACGATCAGGCAATAGATATGCTTGCTAAGGGCCGGATAGAGGTTAAGAAACTCATTACAAAGGAATTCACGCTTGAAGATGGAGCCAAAGCATTCGAGTTCGCATCACAACCCACTGTTACAAAAGTCATCATAAACATCTGAGGTTTGGTCCGATGAACCAATACAATGTTGACCTTCATATCCACTCACTACACTCCATAGGTGTAAGCAAAGTAATGACTATCCCAAAACTAGCTGAGGGTGCGAAAGCAAAGGGGCTTCATCTAATTGGGACTGGTGATGCAACGCAACCCCAATGGTTGAAGCATCTCAAGAGTAATCTAACCAAAAATGGCAATGTCTATGAACATGATTCAGTAGCGTTTATTCCAACGGTTGAGATTGAGGATGCAGATTCGATACATCAAGTGGTTCTTCTCCCTGATTTCGAATCAGTCGAGCGTCTTAGAAAATTGGTCAAGAAGAACTCTCCAAACCTTGATCACAAATGGGGTGGGCGACCCCGCGTAAATCTGAAGGGTGAAGAGCTTGCAGGTTTAGTTCGCGATGTAGGTGGAATGATTGGACCTGCACATGCGTTTACTCCTTACCGTGCAATTTTTCGTGAGAACAAGTACACGAGTTTGAAAGACTGCTATGGCGATGAAACTCAACACATACATTTCATTGAGCTAGGACTCTCTGCAGATTCATCAATTGCAGACTGTATTCCTGAACTCCATAGAATCACATACATCACATCAAGTGATGCACATTCTCCCGGTCCAAACAAACTGGGAAGAGAATTTGTTAGGCTTGAGATGAACGAGCCCACCTATGATGAAGTTAGCCTGGCGTTGAAACGAGAGCGCGGTAGAAAATCCGTTCTTAATGTTGGACTTGATCCGCGATTGGGTAAGTATTTCCTCTCCTATTGTTCAAAGTGTCGGAAAACATTGCATATTGGAAAAGGAAATGATTCTCCCAGTTTTGATAAACTAAATGTCTACTTTGACTGTAGAAATGATAGTGAAGCCCAGAAACTATTGGTTGATATCTCCAAACGAAGTGTCAAGTGTCCATCTTGTGGAAAACTACTTCGTCTTGGTGTCCGCGATAGAGCTGCAGCCATTGGTGTTGGAGAATCAAAGGCTCCCAAACATCGTCCTCCTTACTTGCGTATTGCTCCATTGTTGGATATCATTACTTCTGCAATCGGAGTAAAATCTGCATCAGCAAAATCTGCTATCCGACTCTACGAAAAACTCAGAGAACTCTTAGGTACTGAAACCACCATACTGACAGAGTCACCAATTAAAGAAATCAAGAAGATTAATGAAAGAGTTGCACAAATGATACAACTCTACAGGGACGGCACTGCCTCATACGAAATTGGTGGCGGTGGTCGCTATGGAAAATTGTTACCACCATGGGAGGGTAGATGAATGACAGTTGTGAAAGGAGTTGTTCGTGAAGTAGGAAAGAGTCGCACAACTCGCGTAAGTGCACAGAAGTGGTATGGGTCTACCGAGATCGTAATTCAAAATGAATCAACGAGTAAAATATACACAGTACGATTGTCAGCAAATACAATGGATAAATGTAGATTTCTCCCTCGCGTTGGTGTACCTGTGATTGTTCACGGGTATGTTGAAGAGGATGAGCATGGTCTCTCGGATTTCTTAGTGACACGGGTCACAGATATCAAACGCGAAGGTGCCGGAATTAAACGAGTCTACAAATTAGACTAGTTACATTCACTTTTTCGCTCGGATTAGATATCCTGGTGCTATAATCCACTCAGAACGACACTTAGGACATTTCGTAGGTGCCTTGGCGGATTTTATCTTCTTGAAAATAAATTGACATTTACCACATCTTGCTGGAGAAACGATAACTTGTTTTCCCTGATTCTTGACAGACTTTGCAATATGATCAATATCTTCGTAGACTATTGATCTCTTCCTGATATCCATCATATCACAGATATCCTGCGCAGTAAGGGGATATTCTGCATCCTCCAGATGTTTGGCTATCTCCTCTCTTCGTGTTGGCATAACAGATTTACCTCAAATTCTTCCGTCAAATACTTTGGCACTGGTTCTTTCATAGTACGACGAGTTGAACAGTCACTCGGATGTTATGAGCGACATATATAGGTCCAAACCCTTACATGATATTTGTACAACATATACGTGACAAACCTGAAACTGGATAGATTGTGAATGCCTCAAACTACTCTTGAGCCCAAACCCAAGGCTCCCAAGCAGCAGTCCTATGATGAGAGAGTATGTTCCAAATGTATGGGTCATCGCGCTCTATGTGGCATTCGTCCTTGTCCTCTTCTGATGCGAGCTAAAGCTATGGCCCGGATTGATGATGCTTTCACGGGAAGAGACCTCATTGGTGCTTCTCCTCCTTCCGTCTTCATCGGAGATTCTGGATATCCCAAAGTCTTGGCTGGACCTCTTATCCCTCCGGTACGAGTAGATGAAGCACCTTTGATGGAGCGTCCAGACCTGTGGCTCAATAATACAATTGATGAGATTCTTGCATTACGTTTCAGTCTAGTTAGAACAAAGAAGTTGATTCCTGTTGATTCTGCAGTCGACCCCGGCAGAGAACTAGTCGAAACTCAGACACTTGCACTTTCTGAATCTGCAATATCCTCGGAGGCAACTCTGCTAAAGAGACCCTCATTCAACACTGTCTTCTCTGATACAACACTACCAATAGGCCCCTCTGCTCCGCTTGACACATTTCGACTTGACGACAATCCTAAGGTCCCAAAGGTTGTTGACAAAGTGACATCTGATACTGACTTGAAAGCAGTAGGTGGTGTGATGGATCTCTTCGATGATGGAATTCGTCAGGAACACATCACTCGTCTTCTTTCAGTGGGTGTACTGGGACAGAGAAAGAAACGAAGGCTGGTTCCAACAAAGTGGAGTATCACTGCTGTTGACGATATTGTTGGAAGACGGCTCCATAAACAGGTAACTCGAAATCGTGCAATCAATGATTTCTACGTTAGTGTTGATCATGCTCTGGGGAACACCGTTGCACTTCTCTTCTACCCAAGTGGCTGGCAGTTCGAAGCCATGGAGTCATGGTTAGGTGGATTAAATCCATCCATCATCAATGACTACGAATATGGGAAAGGCCGAAAGGACTATGCTAAGTATGTTGTTGGGGCCTACTATGCAACACGACTTCCTGCTCTTGAGTATCTAGTCAAAATTCGAAAACAATCTGGAGTCATTGTGTTTATGGAAATTGATCCCCAACAATGGGTCCCATTAGGTGTGTGGCGTTTCCGCGAGATAGCAAAGAGAGCTCTCGATACTGGTGTGAAGAAGTTTCAAACCATGGATGAGGCAACAGCAGAGATTGGAAAACATCTTCGGAATCCGCTTCAAAATTGGCTCAACAAGAGTCAGTTGTACAATGATTACTTGCACCAGACAAAAATCACTGACTTCTTTTAATATCCAATAATTGAGAGTCAAATATCATCGGGCAATTTAAGAGATGTACAGTATTGACTGATTATAGAGGACTTGAACAGTGATTTACCAGAGGTTATGCAAATTCAGTTCCAGAATCCCTCCCTTTTCACGAATAACTGGAAAGCGTGATGATAGAGACCTTGCCAGAGCAGTGCGCTTTCTAGCACCTCTGATGATAATAACCTCCCAGGGTGTTGTGGCTGCTGCATTCCTCTCGGCTACTACTACACTCCTCCTCGCAATATTGACACTCCTTTTCTTCGGAGTGAACCTCTTCATTACAATCCCTCTATCTGCGATGGCATGTCTCATTGTCTATTTCATTGTTATATCCTATCCAATCTCCATGATGAATAGTTACAAACTTGGTTTATCTGAAGAAGCAGACTTGGTCTTTGAGCAATTCATTCTGGTCTTTCAGACTGGTGGTACTATCTTTGATGCGATTGAGATGGTTGCACAATCTGACCATCCTTACCTATCAAATGCATTTCGATTAATTCTCAATCGTATTGCTGAGGGCATTCCACCTGAAACCTGTTTGATGGACTTTGCAAAGGATCAACCATCTGATGATATTCGCAGATACTTCACCGCTATTGTTTCTTCACTTGAGAAGAAGACCGACCTTCTTGATACTCTATCCGGTGAATCATTCGAGGCTGACTTAGCTCTGCGTCAGAAAAATCTGGAACTGGAAAGTCGTTTACTTGTTGTTGCTGCTCTGGTAACTTATGTCCCAATAATGTTCACTCTTGCAATCTCTCTATCTGGATATGCTACCAATCCAAGTGTACTCTTACTTGTTCCAGTTTTCGTTCTTCTCAACGCAGTACTAAGGTCTCGGTTCTCACGTCAATTTGCAGCATATTTCGATAGACCTCAGGATGATTCAGTACTCGCACCCACACAGAAAGAAATTGTTACAGAATACGATGAATTCCTGAATTTCATGATTCTTCTCGGACAACATCTCACAACAGGAGATACTCTTGAAGTCGCATTAACATCAGTTCGTGACGACCTAGAACTCAATGCGCAAATCTTGGTTGACATCGCCGTTCATGCAATCTATCAGGAAGGTCGTAGTTCATCCGAAGCATTGGAATTAGCCTCCAAAGCCGCTCTTGGTCAGAGAGTTTCCCAGATGATCACAATGATATCTCTGATGTGCGAAACATCCACCCACAGCGCAGGTGATAGAATCACAAGAATTGCGTCTCGATTAGTAAAGCGCTCTTTTGTTGCTAAAGAACGAGATTCGATTATTGCAGCACAGAAAATGAAGGTATACCTACTAACACTCACAAGTGCTGCAGTATTAGGAATGCTGTCGTCTCTTGCTCCTTTTCTCTACATTGGGGCTCTATTAACACAAGGTCCAACAATGAGCTTTGGAACACTCACTATACTAGATATTGCTCCACTCCTAGGTGCTCTCGGGATTAGCACTCTCTCAATGGGATATC
>JAEOSL010000055.1 GCA_016840385.1 Candidatus Thorarchaeota archaeon
AGCCTTGAATGCCTCTTGAATAAGTCTAACATCTCCCGGATTGTCTTCAATGAGCAAGATTGTTATTGGGAGGTTTGCGATTTTTGGATTCATTTGATTATCCGCTCCTTTGGAACTGTGAAGAAGAATGTTGAACCGTCATTCAGTTTTGATTCCACCCTAATCTTTCCACCAAGACCTTCTATAACTCTTTTGCAAACCGATAGACCGATGCCAGTTCCAGGATATTTGTCCCTCGGGTGCAGCTTTTGAAATACGTCAAAGATACGTTTGTAGTGTTCTTCAGGAATGCCAATGCCGTTATCAGCTACAGAGAATTCCCACATGTCAACACCTTCAGCAGCTTTGATGATTATCTTCGGAGGCTTTTCACTTCTGAATTTTATTGCGTTTGCGATTAGGTTCTGAAACAACATGGACATCCCGCCTCGATTCGCCATTATTGAGGGTAGATGCCCACTATCTATGTTGGCTCCAGATTCTTTGATAGATATCTTCAGGTTGGTCAGAACTTCTGCTACAATGGTATTGCAGTCAACTTCCTCTTCTGACAGCGGTTGCTTTCCTGCTCTTGAAAACTGGAGCAAGTCAATGATCATTTCTCGTACACGTTTTGCACCGCCAACCGCATAATCAATGAATTCAATCCCATCAGCGTCAAGTTTGTCCTTGTAACGGTCCTCGATTAATTGAAGATAAGATACTATCATTCTCAGAGGTTCTTGCAGATCGTGTGAGATTACGTATGCAAATTGTTCTAGTGCTTCATTAGACCTGGTTAGCTCAGTAGTTCGTTCTTCTACTACAACAGCTAAACGGTTTCCCTCAGCTAAATCATATTCTAGCCTTTGTATTAGATTAAACGATAAAGCGAAAATAGTCAAAGTGAGGACCATGACTACACTCGAACTCACTAGGAAGAGCTGAGCGGCTTGATTCTTCTCAGCTGTTCCCGCACTAGTTCCTATTACAACATAGACAAAGAATCGAGGGGTGACTTCATCTAGACCATAGATTATAGAAACACTGACAAGAGTTTCGTTTGTGTAAAGTATGACTTCGCCAGAATTCTGGACGTCAAGCAAGCTAGCATCCAAAGTAGGTATTTCATTCACACTTAGACCCAAGTATTCTGGGTTCATCGAGTAGTACACATTATAGTCAACGCCAATAACCATTCCATCAATGAGATTTTCCCCAATCAGTTCGCTCATTTCATCACTATCTTCAACAGCATCATAGCTCAAGTGTCCGGCATTCATCAACTGACCAGGAATCCGAACCTGCGATTCAACACGTGTATCAACAGCTTCAGAAATGCTCAGCACATAGAACGAACCTACAATTGCGAGAACGATTATCTCAGCTATGATTATTGCGGCACCAATCTTGAAGACCCGTTTCCTGAAATACTGTTCCATGATTAGGTTCCTCTCATCGGTCTTTTGTAACCAATGCGAAAACCATCAAAGACCAAAGCGATGAGCTGAGAGTCTGGTGTTACATTGGAAACAAACCTGTCTAATAGGGATATTGTAGATGAGTTTTGAGGGTCGATATAGTATTGGCAGGGGTTGGTTGGTGCAGGGGTCGGATATGTATAAGATTTCGGCATTGTTTGTGGCACGTTATGAAAGTATGATTTGACAACCATGTAGCCATTTCTATTTCTGCAAATCCCCATGGAATAGAATTCTTCTTCTGCGATAGTCATAATCTGATTCAATATCGATACGATTGCATCTGAATTATTTGCAAACCTGATCTGATCAAAAAGCTCTAGCTGTTCTAATGCTGGTGCTGGAGGTTCTTCCCCTAAGCTATTATTCGCATACCATCTACCCCAATCATATCCCCAAAGAGTATTAGTTGAGGGGATGAAATCTCCACCCTTCAAATATGTGGCGAAATATCCTTCTCTAGAGGCCACAACTGTTGCATCATCGTCAGCCTTTGATACACTTGAAACAGCTTCTACATTCACAATAATGCCCAAATCAAGCCAGTATTCAACGAGCATCTCTGAGGCTCTATAGTAATTCCCACCTACTCCTTCTGTCACAGATATTGTGAAATTGATTCGATGTCCAGTGGGAGTTAGACGGTATCCTTGAGGATCAAAGGTGTCGTAACCAGATGCATTCAGTAGTTCATCTGCTAGAGTCAAGTTGAAATCAGTATATTGGGTTGCCATACCCTCTCTGTAGTAGGGTGCTTCTTCTCGTGGTGCAATTTGGCATGGCAGAAGATCTTCACCAAATACGTTTTCAACAATCGCTGTTCGGTTTATGGCATAGGATAGAGCAATGCGGAAAGTCTTGTTCGTAAAGACACTCTTCAAAATAGGATCATCATGGGCAAGATTCAGCTGGACATGGAGTGCATTGTAACGTGGATTCAATGTTGTATGAAGAGTATAATCACCCTCGGTCATGTTCCCAATAAAATAATCATAGTAGTTGGCGATGTTAAATCCTTTATGCTGTGCGTCCAATTCACCATCAATTGCTGCCTGGAGAACTTCAGCACCAGAGGAGTATATGGTAATATTCACCCTATCGATGTATGGCAATTGGTTATAGTCCGTGTCAATCTTCCAATAATACGGATTGCGCTCCATAATCACATACGTGGAGTTTTCATCGAATGCGTCTTGGTATGTCCATGCGTGTAATGTAGGTATGTCTGGATTATATAGCCAATTTCTCTTGGCTTTATACAGTGCCACCCAGTCGCTAGCACCTGTTTCGTTAATCAAATCGTCAATCCCCTCTGGATTGTAATCAGGATGAAACTGACTCAAATAGTGCTTGGGTCGGAGAGTAACTTCATCAGATTTGATGGCAGCAAGATGGAAAAGGAATTGGCCATAGGGGCCTGGGAAGCTGAATTTGACTGTGTAATTATCGATTTTTTCGACAATAGCGGGCGTGTCATTCATGTAGAAATGACTTCTCCATTTGCTGTATAGTTCTGCGTTCAGTAGGTCTGCCTCGTACCAGAAAAGAATGTCATCGGCAGTGAAATTAACACCGTCCGACCACTTCATTCCCTCTCGAAGATGAAATGTATATTCACTTGCGTCTGAATTGACATCAACGGACTGCGCGACATTCGGGATTACACGGGACCACGTTGAATCCCACCTCAGTAAATTCTCATAACCAATGTAAACTCGAACAAGATTTGATAATGAACTTCCGATATTTGAAGCCCCAAGTCGCCAAGTTCCATTATAGACTCCGACCTCATCAACAGGTTGGATCAACATGGGATTAGTTGGTAAGCGTTCCTCGACGGGTGGCAGTGTTCCATTCTCTACAAGGACTTCTAACATCGGAGCTTCGTTATACACACTATCCCCTGGACCACCATTTCCGTTCAGCGGAGTATTTATTGTAAGCCAGATAAGTCCTGCAGCAACAGAACTTACGATAATTATCGTAATTACAGCTATTGACTTGAACCTTCTCACTTGGATTCCTCCTCCTTCTCTAATTCTCAAAATACCCAAAGTAGAGGCTTATTACATAGTGATTAAGATAAATAAATCAATTGTGAGGGTAATAATTATGGAAAATGATGTAAATGCGCTCTCACTGATTCAAGAGGACTCACGTGATTATTCGTTCTTTTGGAATTGTGAAGAAGAACGTCGAGCCTTCATTCAGTTTTGATTCCACCCTAATCTTCCCTCCAAGACCTTCTATAACTCTTTTACAAATCGATAGTCCGATGCCAGTTCCCGGGTATTCTTTCCTAGAGTGGAGCTTTTGGAATACGTCAAAGATTCGGTTATGGTGTTTCTCTGGAATGCCAATGCCGTTGTCAGCCACGGAGAATTCCCACATGTCAGCACCTTCATGGGCTTTGATGACTATCTTCGCGGGCTTCTCATCCATGAATTTTATTGCGTTTGCGATTAGATTCTGGAACAGCATGGATATCCCCCCGTGATTTGCCATTATTGAGGGTAGATGTCCGGTATCTACACTAGCTCCTGATTCTTGAATAGATATCTCCAGGTTGGCCAGAACATCCTCAACAATACTATTGCAGTCAATTTTCTCTTCTGATAATGATTGTCGTCCGGCCCTTGAAAATAGTAGCAAGTCAGCAATCATTTCTTGCATGCGTTTTGAACCGTCAACAGCGAAATTGATGAATTCATTCCCATCGGCGTCGAGCTGATCAATGTAACGGCCCTCGATTAATTGTAGATATGATACTATCATCCTTAGTGGTTCTTGAAGGTCGTGTGAGATTACGTATGCGAATTGTTCTAGTGCTTCATTGGACCTAGTTAGTTCCTTGGTTCGTTCTTCTACCCGTTTTTCAAGTTCGATATTGGAGTTGATCAGAGTGTCAGCCATTACGTTAACCGACTGGGCCAATGCTTCCATTTCATCACCTGATGAAACATTAGCTCTATAGGACAAATCCCCTTCATTAATCTTACTCGCTGCATCGATGAGTGTTGATATGGGTTCTGTGATTAATCGGGTAATGACTAAACCAACAGTAATAATAATGACTGATGATAGGATAGATGTTATTATTTGCAAAGTGAGCGTTTGATACATGAGGGCATATGCCTCAACGATATCCATCTTAACAACAATGCCCCAGTCAAGTTCAGGCAAATATCGTGTTACAGCAATAACCGGGTGGTCGAGGTAATCGTAAGCTTCAGTGAATGTATCTTCAACACCTAGTAGAGCATGTGTAATAGGAGCGGCAAGATTGTCTTTTGATAATGTTAGATTGAGAAGCGCTTGTGGCATGTGCCTTAGCCTCGAAATAAATAGTGCATCTCCATTTTCATCGCGTTTTGCTACGAGTGTTTCTCCTGTGTTTCCTAGACCTGTATAGTCTTGAAATACTGCGAAGAGATCGGTGGGGCAGTAATCAATTAGAATGATCCCAATTATAGTGTCATTAGAAGTTGAAGGCAAGGGTCCTACTAAGTGAGTCATAATGGTACCGTTCTTGTCGATATAGAATGCATCAGTAACCTTTTCGCTTAAACCTCTGATGATGTATTCCTCGCCTCCCAAGTCAAGACCTTGACTCGTAATGTTAGTTGAAGCCAAAACTATTCCTTCAGTAGATAGAAGAGATACGTGAGCGATCAGAGGGTTAATGGTTCGATCTTCTAGCAGACCTTCATATGCAAGTGCTTGAATGTCGATTGATGTGTTTTCTAGATACGCCTCCACATAACTTGCTTCCCGATCACTAGCAATATTTTCAATCTCTTGATGATAGTCACCAATAGTTTCATTGACTCGGCTCTCATGAATACTTGCCACAGTTGATAGATGCGACAGAATGTTTTGAGTGAGAACATTTTGTGAGGTTGGAACAGTAACAAAGAAGGTGAACGTTAGTGGTAGAATAGCGAAAACCACAATTGTCAATGCAAGTTTATTGCGGATTTTCATAATGTCCCTGATAACTAATGGTGTTCTGTATATAGGTGTATTTGAAGGTCTACTTACCTTCCATAACCTCTTCCTTTTATTTGGTTTCTTGAAGACATAATGAATCTCAATTATCTGTGACATTATGCACTTGCAAATATCTCCTTGAGAGGTTCGATACTGTTTCCTACAATTTCAAAATTCTGAATCTCACCTAGTCCATATTCATTTAACCACTTTAGATAGTCAATACTTTGAGGGTTTCTGCCAACAATAAGAGCACCCACCGAGTCACTGGCTACTGAATCTGTACTAGCTATGATTGTTTTGAAATGAACAGGAGTACCTCTCATTGGCATAAAACCCTTCAATCCAACAAATCCGTCAATTACTGTTAATGTCGGTGGAAGAGTCTTGCATATATCGTAGACGACTTTGTGCATTCCCTTCCTGTGAAACCTGAGTTTCCATTTTGCAGTAAGCATTCCGAACATATTCTTGAGACCTAGAGTGACTCCTAAATCTGAGATGCCTTTCAGTTTTGCAGCACTGATAATTGCAGATTCTGTTGCAATTTTAGCTACTTTGAAGGATTTCAACGCCTTCCCATCGATAACTGTGAGTTCCACACTCTCATCTAAATGTCTCATATTGACAAACTCTACACCAACTCTATCGAGCATTTCTTTCATTCCAGTCTTTACAACTGCCTTGTCTGCGCTTGTGGATGTTGCATCTGTTTCAACAACGAAGACTTCTTTTCCGAGGTCTCTAACCCTATTGATGAGTGCTTCAACCATCAATGGATCGGTTGTGGTCCCAGTATCCCAAGTCTTTGAAGTAACAAAATTCACTTTGATCAGCACTCTGTCCCAATCTGCAAGTACACCTTTGAAATCAATTCCATTCAAGGCTCTATAGACTGTTTCGAGTTCTCTTTCTCCAGTTGCTACTGATACAATAGACATTTTTCTTCTCCTCTGTTTTAGATTTCTTTCACCCATGCGTTCATATTAGTTCTATTGAATCCCAATGAGTCGTATAAATTAGTTGCTCTCTCTGTACTTGCAGCACCCAAAATGACAATTGCTTTTGCATTGTGTTTCTGGAGTCTTCGAATACATTCGAGAACAACTGCCTTGGCAAGTCCTTTCCTTCTGTGGTCGGGATGAACACCTACTGGTTCTACCTCTGCAAGTTTGCTGATAGGATCTATCCTCCCTGTTGCAAAGGCAGCAAATGTACCATCTGATGCTACAACTACTAGATCCAATTCGGGAACATAGAATTCTGCTTCACTGTAAATTTTGAGAAGGTTACGTGTCATATTACTACAATGTGGAAAAACTGACACTTGAACAGCTCTATACTGTTCGAAATCTTGCTCAACAACCGCCTGTCGTATTTTGTAACCTTTAGGAAGTGTAATAGTACTAACTTCATAATATTCAGGGAGCACCCTGTTGTGTTCGCAAACACCCTTGTTCTCATACCCATGTCGTGTCAAGAGATTCTCTCTCAGTGTATCTCCAGCTTCGACTACGAAGTACATCTTGATTGGAGTGTCATCTGCCTTCATGTCAGTTCGTTGCTTCTCTAATGATTCAACAAGAATCTCTTCGTGGTCTCGGAAGTCGGGATGAATGAAGATTCTACAATCCCCTGATGGCTTACAGATTGTGACTGCAGCAATCTCGTCAGCATTGTTCTTCCAAATCCTTACATACTCATCTTCCTCATCCTGATATTCTGTGCCACCGGGCCCTCTCCACATATTCTCAAACATAGATGGTATCCAATTTTGAAATGTGTTAGTTAGTTTGTACGTATTGATCAAGAAATCCCTAATCTGATTAAAATCATCTTGTCGATGAAACGCATGCATCGAAATTGTCAATTATTTCACTGAGTTTCTACTAGATTTCCGTAATAAAAACATTCAGAGGAACGCAGGAAAAAGAGAGGTATCCCAGCTCAAGCGAGCTGGGCATTTACATTGATTTGTTCAACTATTTCTTCTTAATCACGAAGATGTAGATGACCAATACAATACCAACTGCAGCGATTATCACCGCAATGAGAATTACACCAGTAAGGTCTCCAGTAGTAGTAGCTGCAGCATTCTCTACTGTCACAACATGAGTTACCGTTGCAGTATTTCCAGCATTGTCTTCTGCAACGACAGTTATGCTATAGTCGCCATCTGGAATTACTGTTGTATCCCATGTGATTCCAATTGTATCCAATGTGACATTGGTAATAGAGGATCCTTCGATGAAGAGTTCTGCTCCTGCAAATCCACTTCCAGCATCTGTAACTTCGATTTCAATGGATACTATATCGCTTACAGTTGATCCATTAGCTGGTGTCAAAGTAATCACTGGATCTATAGTATCTACAGTAGTGAATGTGATGTAACTTCCTCCATCCATAGCGGTGTCAGTTTTTCCAAAAGCATCCACAGCTGTGATGAAATATTCAGTCACTCCATATGGTGCATTGATATCAACTGTGTAGTTCCCATTCGTCGTTTCATCCAGGGTGAGATTTATCCAAGCCCCAGAATCTACACGATATGAGAGTGTAACGGTGACTTCTGATCCATCAACGACCTCTGCAGATATCGAAACAATTTCACCTGCCTCATCAACTGTGGTTGGTGATTGGTCAATACTTGTTATCTCAGGAGCTACATCATAGTAGATGTACAGGTCATCAACAAACACTACCAGTTTACTATCGGACCCGGAATATGCAGTCATTCCCAATTTCTCCAAAGTAGTATTAGGTGTAGTTCCAAAGTGTGATTCGTAGATATGAGCCAGGTCAATTTGGAAATTCAACCACTCACCTGTCACAATATTGTTTTGAAGAAGAACAATATCATTCTCTTCACCACCTATCCACGATTCAACCTCGGAGCTTGAATTTGCTATGACAAACGCAAGATCAGCTCCATCAAAACCTACTTCGAAGAAAATGAAATCCTCTGAGCTTTCGTTGAATGTATCAATGTATACGTTGAAATCAAGAATTAGTTCTGTAGTATTATCAATTGGAAGGGTACCTAGTCGTTGTTCATACTCGAGATAGTTATAGTCTTCCAATGTGATGTTCCCAGCACGGTTTCCAGAGTGCGCAAAATCAGTGACAGAAAATTCAGGATCACTAATCGGTTCGGTCCAACCTTCAATTGGAGTACCAATGGCACCTTGAGTTTCATAACCCATGTCATTCACAATAGATGCGGTGAAGTTAATGTCATCAAATAGAATTGAAAGTCGACTATCATCTTCATTTGCAACCACGGTTATTGTGAAGCTTTCTAACCATAGTTCATCAGTTGTACTCATAGTATTGAAATCATCCCAAATATTATGGTCGAAGAAATTCCAGTCATTGGTAACATTGAAATCATCTGCTTTGAATTTCATATCGTTACCCATTCCCACAGGCGGAAGAGTGCCTGTTCCTCCAACACAGAGGTAGTAGTACATATTTGTGGATGTAGTTGTGTTTGATACACTTGCTCTCACATAAGCAATTGTAAACATTGAAGGATTTACCCAATCAGAAATGTTCCAGTAGAATGAGAGTTCTCCTTTGTCGGTTGATGTCAATCGTTTGTCTATGTTAAAACGTGCTGTTGCTTTAGCTGAGTAATCATATGAGATAGCAGTCATGTTCATACTCCAATCTCCAGCGTGTGCCGTTGAACTCTGTGAGATATCCGCGGGATCAGTACTACCTGAGAAGGACCATCCACCTCCCCCTTCAAAGTCGCCATTGTTATGGGTTCCCCCAACTCTTACGTCAGTCCCATTCATTATTGTGAAATCATCCACATAGACTTGAACATACTCATTTGTGTAAGTACGAATCCACATATAGACTAACTCAAAACGTGTGGGTATTTGACTGAAGACCTCAATGTAATCTCTTGTAATGTTTCTCTGCAACTTGTTCCAAGTATCTAATGGACCATCAATGTTGAAATAAGCAGTTGATGAATTAGTATAACTAGTATCGCAACCTAAATAGTAGTACATGTTCCTACCACTCATCTGAACCTGTATTCTGAAATAATCCACATCATTCGGGTTTCCAATCTCATCTAGATACCAATCAAGGGATAGAGTAGTATTGATTGGATTGTCCCAATAGGTCCAATTATCTTGTGTTAATCGTACTTCTGCATAATGATTAGCATCCAAGGCTCTACCTTTCATTCCAACCGATTGTACTCCTTCATTTACAATCGACGTTTCGATCCAGGAAGATTGCTCTATTGATCGAGTTGTATAGATATTGTTAGGAGATGTTGAACTTGACCAGTCTTCCAAATCTCCGTTTGGTGCGACGTTTGTAATCCAATCTACTCTTGCAAGATCATTTTCTGAAATATTATTCATTTTTACTGAATCGATATTCTGCGTGCTTGGTATTGTCACCTGATTTGTCACCGTGAATAGTGGTGACAACATTAGGAGTACTAAAACCAAAGTCATTGATTTTTTAAACATGAAATTCCCTCTTGAAAAGAGTTGAACTAAACAGAGCCGCATGTCAAACGCTTATGTAGTTTTTCAGTTGGAAAACGACGTGGCGAGTTTTGGCATTCTATATTCGATTTATGAGTATACACTACTCCTGTTACCACTTCTAAATTAGTAAAAAATCACGACTCAGAAACTGAGTATGGCATCAATAGGGTAATTCTGAATGAGTTTCTGGCAAGGGTGAAAAACGGGGTTAGAAAGTTAACCCTAACTTATTGGAGATATTCGTCATTTAACCCTTTACGAAAGCTTAGGTGAAAAAGAAAGAGAAGGTGGCAAAAGCCACCAATTGAATTATTCGAGTTTCTTGCCAGAGATGGTCCATGTACCATCTTCGTTGGATTCAACTTTCATAATGAAAGCATCGTAAGGCTCAATGCCTAGCTCCCTGCGAAGTACGCTAGGAATCACGAGTGAGCCATCCTTCGAAGATGTTCCTACGACAACTCTGCCACCATTTGATTCAGATGTGGTTCTCGGCATTATTCAGTCACCTCAGTTACGACAACTCTCAGTTTCTTGGCTGAGTCAGTAATTTCAGATGAAGAACAAGAAGTTTTAGAACTATTGTTAGAAAATTCAAGAAGTACACAAACAACTCCGATAGATTGGGGTGCTGGTTTAATTGCTTTATTTACATTAGGTACAATCGCAATTTTTCTGAGAAGACGTCATTAGTCTTCTTTTCTTTACATTATGTTTTTGTAGTAATAAAGCACTCTGAGAAAGATTTAATTTTCGTAATCTATTTGATATATTATGCCAACTGATGAAGAATTAAAAATTGCTATGTTGGCTTTACAAGTTCTATGTAGAGGTAGTGGTGCTCTTACTAGAGATTCAATCCGTTACGAAATAAGAAATAGAAGAAATGTTTATGTAAATCGTAGAGATTTGCGACCTATTCTTGATGACTTAAGTAGAGATGGTTTTCTTACAAGGATTCAAACAACAGATAGAAATGGTAAACCGGAAATAAAATATCAAATCACTGTTATGGGTTATGAAAGATACGATGCTTTGCAACGACATAGGGGTAGACGATCAAAATAACCTACAAGTTTTTACATCCATTATATCCCTTTACAATATCCTTTCAGATTCTGATAGCACCCTTGGCAGCAATTTTCCCCACCAAATCTTCTTCGATAAGAACATACTAGTCTATTTCTCTTATGTGCCGATAGAAACGGATAGCATTTTCCCAGTATATCTTCCTCAGTACTCTATTAGGTAGAGAGAGACCGTTGATGAGAGTTCCTCCAGCGTTCGCGGTGTCATTGTCCTTGAATGGTAACGGAATCCCTTGCCCATCAGTCTCAAGCAACAGGCGAAGAGCCAGATGTCTGTGGTCAAAATAGTTCCTGCTACTGGATCGCCATTTGAAGCGAAAGAGTGCGATACAGTCTGTTCCGAAGACAATTCTATCTTGGTACTTTATCAAGAAATCCCTTGACCTCTCGGAGTCTTTGCTGAGCTCCCTAACCATCCATCTAGCTGACGCTGTATCGACAATGAAGTTCGGATAGGAGTCCATCCAATGGGCCAGATTTGAGAGTCTATCTATTTCAGGCTGTGCAGCAAAATGGGCAAGCTGAAATTTGACATCAGGATGCCCCGCAACTGCAACCTCCAGCTCACCAAGATCCTCTTCTTTCGTGTTGTACACTTGGCTATTTGCATATTTGCTGGCGTAATATGTGTCCGGGTCGCTCATATGGAGAAGAAGTGGGATTTCATTGTCTACAAGAGCAGCGAAGATAGGGTCACATGATTCGTCGCCAAATCTGATATTGTCTGGTTTCGTCTTGGCACGTTTATTCATAATTGGTGCATTCTGTATCTTTGCAATTTGATAACCATCCTCTTTGAGTTTCTCTATTTTTCTGGCTACTCCTGGAATGCCTTTTGTGGATAACTTAGATCCACTGAAGTATCTGGCAAAAATGAATCGACCAGGATACTTCTTCTCTGCATAGTTTCTTACTCTACGAATGTGTGGAATCAAGAGGGTTCTCTCAACGCCGTATTTTTGACCGATTTCCACTAGGAGATTAAGAGAACCTTTGTCGACAGCATGAGTATGGGCATCAAAGATCGGGCCATCATAGTTAAGTTCTGATTGTAGTTGAGACACAATCTCGCCTGAGATACGCCTAATTGAAAAGAGTATGTGTCTCTGCTATGCTGCTTATTCTAGACTTTGCTATGGTTACAGCCAAACTCAACATGAGGAATGAAATATCAATTTGCATCAATCACAAACATCCCAAGAGCTTGTTGGTCTGAGTCAAGATATCTATTTCCATTTACTGAGAATCCGTGGAAATTGCTGAAGGAGTTTATCAGTACTCTCAAACACTAACTTACATGAGGCGGACAGAGCAGACGAAGTTATCTGATTTTACCGAGTCGAAAGAAGAAACCCCGGCTACAAGATCGTCCACCGAAACACCAACCTATCTCCTCTCAACCATCGATCCCCCGCCCCCTCGACCGAAAGGAAAAATGTGGTATAAGACAACCAATACTGACGAGCAATGGGGTGTATGTAACTTTGATGGGACTGTTCTCCTTGTTAGAATAGAGGACGGTCAAATGTACGTGCATGGAGAAAAAGCAGTCTGCAAATGGTGCGGAGATGCTCTCGAAATCCGCGAAGACAAGGTGTTCTGCTCTGGTGCCTGTAAGAGATACCAGGGAGAGTTCTCAAGTGACCCGAATTCCTTTCTTCATTGGGAAGGAGTCAAGTCCTATACCCTCAGGAAGATGGTAGCAGAAGTAGAAGATCTCGAACTGGAACCGAGAGACCTCGAACCAATCGCCTATGCCCCTAATTGGTCTATTCTTTATGATTACGCAGACGAGATGAGCTCTGATGATACCCTTTAGTCTATGACGAAAGAGTAATATTAGCAGTTACAGTTAGTGCCAGATTCAGCTGGTGAAATATTATGATGGAAACTTCAGGAGCAAGACCAAAAGAAGTGAGCATTGCTGGTTGGCTAGTTTTACTTGAATCAATAGTCGGTTTGATTATTGGTGGAGTGGAATATGTTATCTGGGAAAATGAGCTTTCACTTCTAGGTGCTGTATTGGCAATCGTCGGATTCTGGTTGTACTTCCAGATATTAGGCCAAGATTATTCTGCATGGAACATGGCAGTGATTTTCAATGTCATAGCCATCTTTCTCTATGCCGTAGGAAGTAATTGGCCTGGTGTAGGTCTCAGTGTAATTTGTTTCCTATATCTGATTCAACCGAACGTTAAAGCACATTTTGTAAAATAGATAGAGGCTGGTTCTTCCAGCCCTTCCTTTTTATTTTCTGTTCTAATCCCTAGAGAGATTTAGTTCATAGAGAAGGAACCTTCTTCCTATGAATTCCTCATCGACATATCCCAGTGTTAAAGCCCATTCAGTAGCTCTGGGTCCTAAGAAGTAAACTGCTCTTTCAGCACCTAGGGAGTCTGCCTCGTCGATTGATCTAGCAATTATTTCTACAAAGATTGTCCTGTTAGTAGCAAAGACAGTGTAAGCTGCAGTCCAGATTTCGTCCTTTCGGTCCCGTCTAGCCATGCAATAAATTCCTTGGGCTATTCCTTCTTCGTCGATTATGACTTTGATTTCTGAATCGTGGAGGAGTCGTGAGAGACCTTCAATACTCTTGAAATCAAATTGCCATGCAAGCGGAAATGTTGTACTCTCAACAAGTTCTGGGTTTGCTTGAAGAATATCATGAAGTCGACTAACATCAATCTTGAGAGGTACAAGCGTTGGACTAGGGGATGAATGCTCTGGGTACGGTCGATAGAGTCTGAAATATCCTGTAGTATCTGCCAAAGTAAATCCTGTACGTTCCGCGACAAGCTGGGATGCTTCATTTCGGGAACTTGTAGCGTACCATAGAATTCTGATTCCTTGTTCTTTTGCAGCAACTGCTAAAGCTTCAGTTACTTTGACACCATATCCTTTCTGTCTGTATTCTTCCTTTACTCTTAGCCCCTTGACCCAGCCTATTGCTGCTTTCTCTACTTTTTCCAAGTCTCCTAACGCGATCAGCTCTTCACCTATGAAAATACCAACAGCAGTATTTGTTGAATCTGAAATCCATTTAGGAAATTCTTCAGGAACATAGTCGTTTCCATCCCAGATGGTTTCGCATAATACTTTGACTTGGTCATGATCTTCAATGACCATTTCACGAAGATGTTCAGACATATCTTTCCGTGCAAACTAAACCGCTTAAGAATAATATGAATTGACACATCATCGATTTTGAAAGACCAGGCAATAGTGGTGGTGAACGTTGGACACGTATGTTGTTGGGTATCCCCAGATTCCTAGTTTTTTGTTATCTTGACACCAGATGAGTTCTTGCTGAAGCCAGTAATCTTTCGATAATCTACTTGCTAAGTCCCACGCAATAGGTCGCATTCTTCCATCGACATCTCGCATATTCTGAACTATGATTGTGAGGTATGCATTTTGCTTCAGGAGTGTTTTGAGACCTGCTAGAATTGTTGCTAGTTTCTCGATGTACCCATCATAGTCCTCAATATTACCTAGGTCTCTAGTCGACTCACTATAGTGTTGTTTGAGACCTTTCTCCTCTCTATCTTTGTGAACAGAATCACTTCCACCACGGGATTTTCTCAACATATCCCAATAAGGAGGAGATGTAATCAAGTAATCAAACTCCGGGGTATCATCTTTGAATTGATTCTCTATGAGTGACTTTGCATTTAGAGCATCACCCACAATGAGGTACTGCTGAGAATTTCCTTCCACTGTATCAAGATACGTACGACCGGTTTTGGCAAATTCTGGGTTAAGCTCGATTCCGACAGAATTTCTAGAGGTTTCTTTGCATGCAATCAAAGTACTACCTACACCCGCAAAAGGATCTAGAATCCACGAGCCACTCTTGGAGAAGAAACCAACCAATCGTTTTACTAATTCTTCAGGGAACTTTGCTGGATGTTCAAGCTGAGCGGATGTTCTTGAACGTGGATTAATGATGAACCAAGATTTCGTTGCTTTGACCCACTCTTTACCGTCTAGATCATTTAGTGTGTTCTCTGGTTTCTTCCGCAAGACTTCACCCAACTTTGTAGAGAATTGATTGGGTCATAAGTCTAGCTAACAATCATATAGAAACACCTTAATCTAGCAGTATTAACAAAGGTTGCTTGGTGGCGTCATTATGAACCCCAGCTTAGAGTCTGTTAATATCGAAATCATTTCTCATCTTGAGAAACTTCACGGGTTGGTAACGACTACACTTTCCCAATCAATGAAAGTCTTTGAAGACTTAGATATCGAGGCTGCAGAGCGATACATGGAAACTGCACATGATATCGAAATTCTCCATCATACAATTGAGGATATGGCCTTTGGGGCAATAACTGGATTTTGTCCAACTGACATTGATCTACGACGGCTTGTATCCTACATTCATACTTCAACAGGTCTTCACAGAGTTGGAAGATATGCTCACAAGATTATGGAGATTGTGACCCTAAGTGAAGGCCTTGACCATTTCAAGGACCTCGTGACTCTTCCTTATTTATCAGAGCTCGCAACCACTGCTCTTAGTGTAAGTGTCAGAGCTGTTCTTGAAGAAGACTTGAGTGAGATTGATCAGCTCGAGAAAATTGAAGCACAGAGTGACAATGAAGCTACTGATATGTTTCAAGAGATTGCCGTCTATCTCACAAACCGCAGGGATGTTGGTAACATGGCTATGCTCTATGTCATAGTTGGACGTTATTTTGAACGAGCTGCTGACCAAGCTATCATTATTGCAGAATCTGCTGTCTACTTAGTTAATGGAGAACGAAAGAAACTAGGATTTGCATACAAAGGGGTAGATGACATCAGCGACGTAGTTATTGATATCTAAAAACTACTCTTTCTTCTTGCCTCGCTCAGACATGATCTTCTGAACCAATTCCTTGAAGGCATCATTAACATTAGTATTTTCTATGGCACTCGTCTGAATGTGAATCAATCCTCGGGCTTCGAGCATTCCTTTGATTTGCTCAGGCGTAATCATGGACTCAAGGTCAATTTTATTCTCAATAGCAACAACGGGAATCTTACCAGCAGAGGCATAAAGCGCATTCAACCACTCATCAATATGTTGCAGAGTTTCTAATCTCGTTCTATCGAAGATGAAAAAGGCTCCCGACGCATTAGCACTGAACTGTTCGCGTAGTTGAGCAAAGGACTCCTGACCACCTAGGTCCCAAATTACTTGCTTGTGGATATTCCCATCGAATTCGACTTTCTTAACATGCAATACCGCACCGATGGTTCGCCCCACATCAGGACTCAGACTATCATAGACGTATCGTTGGACTAGTGATGTCTTACCAACAAGACTATCTCCTAGTAACACAATCTTATGAACGAAGTCTGGGTCGTTATCACTCATCAGACCATCTCCCCTGTATTCACATATTTTTCTTACTCTTGTTACGAGCATTATCCAGAATCTTTTCTGTCATTTCGCTGAATGCTTCTTCAACATTGGTGTCTTCTTTTGCACTAGTCTTGATCATTTTCACATTATGCTTCTTCGTTACTTTGTCTTTCACTGCTTGGGAAATGGCACTCTCAAGGTCTGTTTTGTTCTCACAGATAATTAGCGGAATCTCTCCAGTGACATCATAGAGAGCCTTGACCCAACTGTCAACACGTTCAATGGTTTCTTTCCTGCTTGTATCGAAGACTAGGAATGCACCTGAGGCATTCATGTAGTACGCTTTTCGAAGCTGAGCAAATCCGTCTTGGCCTGCGATGTCCCAAATTACTAATTTGACCAAAATATCATCTACTTGAACCATCTTGAGGTGAATATCCGTGCCGATGGTTGCTAGGTAATCTCCCTCAAAGGAGTCATATACAAAACGGCCTACTAAGGAAGTTTTTCCGACAGCTCCTTCACCAAGAAAGACGATTTTGAATAGATAGGCAGCAGTATCTTGCAGGGTCCATACACTCCGCTTCTACGCGTGATTGTTGTTGGATACGCTAATCGTCTAATAACACTATCGCCAATAGAACCCGAAAATATGTATCTAGGACCAAAAGTAGAAAAGCGGTTTGATGAACCCAGAAGCTTAGGTGGAACCGATGCAGATTGGAACTTATGCACGAACCAATGAACAGGTCTTTCGCGGAATTGAGAGTGAGCCTGATTTCATTGAGCTCCGCATGGATGTAAACCATCAGATTGTTTTCAATGAAGCAAAGACTGCATTAAATAAAGCAGGCATTCCATGTACACTGCATCTTCCCAGCGATCAAAATTGGAAACCTAGTGAGTTGAGTGAGGATATTGTTCCGTATATTGACTTGGCTCAAATGATTGATGCTAAGTTGGTCACATTTCACTCATCGCTATCTAGCCTTCTCTACAGTGATAAAGAGATTGATACATTCTTGCAAGCGCTTCCGCTTGCGTATGATACCGCAAAAGAATCTGGGGTTACTCTAGCAATCGAAACTCTGGGGCTTTACTATGCAGAAATGTTGATGGTATTAGATGAATTTCCTGACCTCAAGATAGATCTTGATATTGGACATGGACAATTACTAGCTTCTCGTAACAGAGCACTTGCTCATATCGAACATTACTGCCAAAATATCGGGATGGTCAATGTTCACGACAATAATGCATGTGAAGGTTTTGCAGGCATTCTCGAAAGTAAGAAAATGAACGAGTTCACACAAGAAGAACTACGTAAGATGGCAAAAATCTGTGATAAGCATCTTCCAATTGGTGATGGGTCAATCGAGTTCTCACCAATCTTCGCTGCACTCAAACAGCGGAACTACGATGGTCGCTTCCTTATGCTATGTTCTGATCCTCTATATTTCTCGAAAGAACGTGATAAGTTCACAGACCTTTGGGTGAAATCCTAAGTTTTCTTAGCAAGGGTTTCGATGATTTTCTTAACTTCACCTAAACCGATATTGTCTCCAGCTTTTGCATAAAGTGCATGAGCCATTCGAACTATTCGCAATGCGTCATTTCCTTTTCCTTGGACAATGAAGAAGCGAGCCTGCTTTAGTCGAGCTGCGCCCATAGCGGCATAAACCTCTCTTGGGTACTCGAACATATCTACGTTGATTGTTTTCCCACAATCCGGACAGGCAATAACTAAGTCAATGTCATCTTCTGTAGCTGAAGAAGATGGTGGAGTGTCGGACACTGGAGGTGCTTGTGGTGCGAATCCTGTCGTTGGTTCTTCTCCGATTCCTGGGGGCGCTGAATCAACATCACTCTCATATTTAGAAGAAGTGAATTCAGCTGTAGCAGGAATTGAACCAAATCCAGTTGGTTGTATTGACTCAGGCTTTGATTCAGGTGCTTGTTCAACATAAGCTGATCGAGATCCCAGTATACTTTCTTCAATCTGAGCTGAAGTTGGCATAGTCGGTTTCATAATGTCTGCAGCTTCAGGAGGTAGGGGTTCGCTTCCCTCCATCATTGTAGGTGGTGGTACATCCCCACCAGCCATCATCCCAGGTCCTTCAAGCAATTCTTTGACCTCACTGGCTCGAAGCATTCTTGTTTCAATGATTCCTGATCCACCTGGCTCATCAATACCCACAGTTTCAGCTTTAGCAAAGGCTTCACGTGCTTTCTCTAATTCTGATTGCTTCCTTCCCCCACCAGCGACTCTTACCCTATCTCTCGAAACCTCACTAGGTTTTACCCATTGATCATTCATAGCTCCAGCTGCCTGTGGTGTTGGAGGAGCTACAGGAGCAGGCGTTGCAGGTGCTTCAGGGACCGGTGCTGGCGCTGGAGCTGCTGCGGGTTTTGCCTTCTTAATTAGAGACCCACCACATCTTATACAAAATTTACGAGTGGGCTGATTAGCTTTCCCACATTTTTCACAGTTACGCACAACCTCACCTCTAGTTACTGCTACATAAACGTCAATGCTGATTAAACTTTGGGGAACATATGAAATTCTGCTATCTTCTATGATACTGATTTGATACTGCTCTGAATAGAACTTGCAGTTTCGCACACTCTATGATAACAATCATTGATACTCTTGCTACTCTTTATTGTTGTACATATTGGGTCTCCTCTATTCACAAAAACACCTGCAGGAGATTTATCGAAAATATCTGGGATTTTTGATAGATCCGCAATAGTCCCTGATTTTCTAGAATACACAATCATTTTCACAGTCGGGAGGAATGAAGGAATTTCCTCTATCAGCTCTTGTTCTGCGGCTCTGACATGTTGCTCTGTGATGGAAATATCCCCTGCAATTTCCAGCATTTCTAACGTCCCTTGAATACGAGGATTAATCTCCATTAACCAGATGGAGTCGAATCTATCCACGATAAAATCGAATCCAACTGACCCCATAAGCTCCAATTGAACTGAGAGTTTCTCTGAAATCTCCCTGATCTCTTGTTCGATCTTTGAATCTAACCCAGATGGAAGATAATTTCCACAATATGCGAAATCACAGTTTCTTCCTGCAGATGGTGAGCCTATCAATTGTGATTGGACTGACACAGCTTTTGCTTTTCTTCCAGTTGAAAGAACACTACAGCTGTAATCTTTTCCACGAATGTATTGCTGGACTACCAAGGGGTTTTCATCATTCTCTTCCTGTTTTGATTTCATGAATCGTTTCAAATCACTTTCGCTTCCTATGAACCGAATTCCACTTCCACCTCCAGATTGCATAGGCCGTAGCAAATAGGGGAATTCCAATTCAGACGAAATTTCCCTGAACGCATTTGGAGATTGGACTCGCTGACGTTGTGGAACTTTGCATGATTTGCTATCAATCATTTTCGATACAATGGTAAGATTTCGAGAATTCTTCATAGATATTGGAGAAGAACCAATTAACAAACCTCGTTCATGAATTGATTTCAATGCATCAACGTGATCGTCAAAGCCACTCCCTACAATGATGTAGTCTAGTTCTACATTTTTCGTTAGAAATTCGAAATTGTCAATGAGAGCCTGTTGTAATGGCAACTCAAGGGGCTGACGTTGTCTAACTCCCGGAACCGGGGTGAGAACCGCAATGCAATCATCTGAAACATCAGGAAGGTCACTATCTCCCCAGTAATCAGAAACAAATGTTCTAGCACCTTGTCTTCTGAGAGAAGCTGCTATGGGTCGTGCATTGAACCCAATGACTCCTACGTTTTTTCCATCGAGTACTGAGGAGTGCAGCGACATAGAGCTTGAATCATCCAGATACCTGATAAGAGCTTCCGCTCTGCTGTATAACTAGGAAATACCCGTTATGAAAAAAGTACACGAGTCCGAAATCACTCCAAAAACTATCGCTGGCAAAATCGGCTCTGTTAACGCTTATGATATTCTTGACGAAAGTATTCAAGCTGGCATTCGAGTTGTTCCGCCCAATAGTGATGTACCTACTCGAACCCACAAACATCCTGAAAGGCAGATAATCTATGTAATTGAGGGAACCGCTGAGATAACAAATCTGATTGATACTTTGCAACTGAGCCCAGGTGATTTTGTTGTCCTTGAAACAGATGAAGAACACTATGTGAGAACTGCTGATGAAGAAGTAAAAGTGTTTGAAATCAAGTTCCCCTAGAACCGTAATCCAAATATCATTGAGTGTATTTCCTCATTTGAATGATGATGGAAGACAAGGACCTCCGAAATGTATATCCAATTTCTTGGATAACTGAAAGCAGTCAATTTACTGAATTCATTGAGAGGTCTCTGTCTTCTTCAGAAGATGATCTACTTGTAGCAGATTTTGCATCTGGTGAATATGATCGAGTTCCCACATTCATTACAAGAGAACTACCCAAGCTGATAGATACCTCTACTAGTTCTAGACACATCGTTGTTTATTGTACAGATCTTCATGCACTACGATTGGATAGTCTCTATAGCAAACTCGAAGAAGAAGGGTCTCTTTCTCAAGTTCGTGTTGTACATGCAGCATTAGAAACTATGGATACTACTGCGAATCTACAACCTGAGAATTTGGAATATATTAACAATAATCCTGAAGTGATTAACTGGCTTGATGATTTTCTAATTGGAGAGCAGTGTTTTCCCGCTGAGTGTTTTGATATTGGAATTCTCAATAATGATGTCATTGGTTACCTGTTTGAGTATTATACCGAGTATAGCAATGCAGAAATAGGTCTCCAAAAAGTATGGAATCTAATTCGGCCAAATGGTCTACTCATTGTTACAATGCCCTGTCTACAGTACAAGGTTGATAATATCGCAGTTCTAGAGAAGCTTGGATTCACCTATCTTGAAGGACATGATATCACTCTCTCAAGTAGTGAGAAGGTGCTTCTTGAGAAGAATGTCCAATTGGACAAGCTAAGCAATCTGGGCCATTATACCTTCTTACTCTTCTCTAAAAACTGAGGTTTGCTGGCACTGGTTTGACTTTGTAGTATATTGCCGCTAGTACAGCAATAATTCCAGCCCCAACTAAAACTAGAGTTATCATTAATTGATCTCCAGTTGCAATAGGTGGAGAAGTTACTCTTGTACTAGTAGGTGCATTTACCAACCAGATAAGAATGCAATCTACTACAAGGAACGCTGAAACGAAACCTAAACCACGATAACCATAAGCCAATATTATCTCCCTCGCAAAGGGATTGTACGTTTTCTTTTACTAACAAGGATATATATTTGGCTAATTTCAACAAACCCGCGAAACTGATACACAATGCAATATTTGATATCCTTTCACATGGTTGAATACCTGCGCGTTATATTTATCGGCAAAGCTTTATAGTGAGCCTGCAACGTATAGTGCTGACAAGGTTATAGGGGAAAACCGACATGTCTCGTGACAAGAAACTTACCGATAAGGAAAAAACTGCAATGGATGATGCACTGAAAGGTGCTTCAATCACTGACGCAGAACTTGAGAGACTCGCTGAAGGTATAGACGAGTCTGGAGAAGTAGTGATGCCAGTAGAGGATGGTGAA
>JAEOSL010000149.1 GCA_016840385.1 Candidatus Thorarchaeota archaeon
CCAATGTTGCACTGTTGAGATACAACAAAAGGGACATGGTGAATTCAGTTCGTGAAGAACTGCGAGGAATCCGGAGTGTACTGAAAATCATCAGGAAGCGTCATGGTGAGAAACAGGAATGGCGAAACCTCATTGACTCTCTCAATGAACTGGTAGATAGAAAAAACACTAAGCGTAATAGACCGGCAGATATGTTCGGTGCCCTGCGATCTGTGAAGACGGTTTTAGAGTCCCATCCGATTAGTCAAAAACTCTGGCACCAGCTTCGATCCAACAGAACAATGATTTCCAAGGGACTCACTCCAGAACAAGAACTAGTTCTGAAGAAACTGACCGTGCAACATACAGACTTGCTCTCAATCATTGGCAACCAGTTCTTTCTCCTCCTTCTCACTGCCCTCTATGAAGCAGAAGTATCAGAACCACCACGGGATCTTATTGAGAAACTATGGCAGTACCTTGTTCCCTGGCAGTTGATGACCCTCGGATTCAAACCAGAGTATCCAACACAGCACCAGACTGGGGCGTCGGTCCTTGACCGTTCCATACTTGTGGACAGACTTGTTAGACGTGCAGGCACTCTTAAGGAGCAGTACAAGAACAAGGACGTCTGTGAACTCCAGTTCGGAAAAGCAATCATTGTTCATGACAACGAGAAACATCCATCCCTTCTACTATCATTTCAGACACGACCAGAGAGTCACGAAACGAACACGATTTTCATCAGAATACCTTCAGGCATAGAGGGGTCGCTCTCAGAGATTCTTCACAGCCTATGTCGAGAACGCCCCTTCTGGGGAGAAACTGACCTGACACGTCTGGGTACATTATCTGACATGGTAGACTTAGAAACTAGTACTGACATCAAGGTTGCAACTCAAGGAGGAGTGAGAGGCCTCTGGGTCTTGGACTCGGAGAAGAATGTCTGGACAGCTATCGGAAGCATGGACTATTATTCAAGACCACGAGAACAGGTCACACTCTTGATGTCAGTGACCCTGCGGGAAGAACGAGAACTTGTGGATGTGTCAACACAATCTGTTAGAATACCAGGGTCATTCCTTCGGAGCATGGTAGAGGTTGGCCTCGGAACAGTATCAGCAGTCTTTCGCAAATGTAGGTCTGTAAGATGTCGAGTGTCACTGGACATTACCGAGAAAATGTTCAGGCTCTCCTTCCTCAGAGATACAGGGGACGAAGAAATCACTCATCTCTTGCTCAAGCGTACTGTGGACGTGCTTGAGATATTGAGAAGGCCAGATTTTCAATGTCAGCAGGTGGTTGTTGATGGACACGAGATGATCTGGAACAGGTTCAGAGATATCGAGTATGCAGGTGATGCAAAGATTCTCAGACCCTGGGTGGAACGGAGAGATCCCTTCAAGACCACAGAGCTCAAACTTCCAGCAAATGCGGACCAGTTCCTTCTGATGCAGAAAGAAAAAGGACTCAAGCTCGAAGTGCTCCATGATAGAACGACCTGTCCCCTATGTGCAGTTTCAAAGGAGGAGCTGAAGGAACGAATCCAGAAGCATGCGGGTAAGATTGCAGAGTACCTGCAATCAATAGAGGGTTCAGTGAGCCAACCAGATGATGTTCTGAGGGAGTCAATGTATCTTCATGGGATGTGCTGGCGAGTCATGCTGAGATCAATTGAAGTTCTCCCCGAGAGTGTGCGAAACCTCGAGACTATCCCACTAAGCGGTCCTGCACTGGCCACCCTCTTGAAGACTGGTTCTCTTATCTATACGAGAGATGGTCAGTGGGTGAACCATGAGTTTGAGGTTCCACAGGCTAACAGTCTTCCTAGAGAGTTCAGAGAGAGTATAGTTCTAGTAAAGGCATACAGGGAGCTTGTACCAAGAGCTCTCAAGGAGATGCAGGTACCGGGTTCATACCTTGTGAAGCGAGAGGAACAATGGATAGTTTCCCCGAACTTCCACAAGGACACAGTTGTTTGGAGTGCGCAGTCAGATACCACAGGGGAAACCTATCAGGGACTGTCATTCACCGTCTTATTATATCCTGGAGCGAGTCTGGAGCATTCCACAGACACAGTCATCTTCAATATCATCAAAACCCTTCCCAGTGATAGTATCGTCAGAAACCTTCATTCATTGACAGAACATATCAGGGATATGTTAAGGTTACAGGGGTATAGTTCAAAGAACCTGTACGAGGTTGAAGTCAGCGGTAAGGGAGACCGTGTGGAGTTTGTTGTAAGACATTCGAATAGTGAGATATCCAACAATGAGTTCGGCTACATTGAGGTCTCTGAGGGAATGAGTCTTGACACAGTGCATGAGCGACTACGAGAAGCTGTAAGTGCGAAACTAAGTGGTGCAGCGTTTGAGATAGAGTCCCCTGATGAGATACGAGAGTCACTCTTGGTTATCTTACAGAGATTAGCGGCTGAGCAAGGTTGGGTTCCTCCAGAAGAAGACCCGGTCGTACCCGTTCTTGACGCACTCACAGTAGCACTCGAACATGGTCGAGTGGAGGAGGAAGTAAAAGAGCTACGACGGATGGGAATGTCGCAACAGACACTTGGAGTGATAGATGGATATCTTGAGAAGGTACGCCCAGAACTACAGACCAATCCTGCACTGATTTCGTCTTTTATTGATGTGCTTCTCCTCAAGGCAGAAGTGCTTTTGAGTGGAGAACTGGCTGGTACTGTTGACTCTGTGTTGTTGCTGAATGTACTGGACCAGATCGAGAAACACTCGTATCATTTTGAGCCTCGTGTGTTGAAGTCGAATACAAGATTTGCAAAGCAAATGAGATGGGCACTGGCATTGCGAGAGAGTTTAAGAAAGAACCTATGAAATCTCACATTGATAAATGCCTAAGTTTGTTACAATTTATTGCAGCTGATTCAAACCTATTCAATGAATCGCATTGTTCATACTAGACTCACGCTACTCGCACTAGGTTGGTAGATGTTTCCATTGCGCAATAGACGTTCTAGTGAACTATCTACTGATGCCTCTGAAATTCCATCTTGTTTGAAATGACGGACAATCTCATCAACCTTCATCGGACCTGTGCTCTTCTTGAGCAATTCAACAATCTCAGAGGATACATCCCTGCTTGATAGTTGGGTGGGTAGTTCAGATTCTTCAGTGATTACTAGCTGTACAGTCCACGGTCGTGGAAAGATCAGAGCACCATTATTTGCTAGACTTTCCACCTGTTTTTCAACCCATTTCCAGACAAGTCCATCTTCTGTTGTCAGTTCCTCTAATCTATCGAGAGTACACGATTTCCCGCGTGCCTCTTTCTCCAAGATAGCCAATAGCCGTCTACGTTTTCCTTCTGGTGCAGGTTCATCACCTTTGCTCGTTATGTCATCGGCACTTACACGTTCAGAAGGCATCAGTGCCTTGACACGTTCGCGAGACCGTTCCACAGCATCTTTGAATTCAGATCCGCCCTTTGAAGCATTGAATTCCTTTACTGCAACAGAAGCTTGATCTGGAGAATCAAATAATGCTAGATTGGCTTTAGTGATGTCGATAATGCTACCACAGTAGCTACATCGCCTCCGTTTCTGACCAGCAGGTGCATTGGTGAATCCTTTGCACTTTGAACACATGAATACATAGAATTGCTTCACAAGGACAACCTCGACTTCACTGAACTACTACGCCTCTGAATATATAACCATCACACTCTGGTCAAACAAAAATTGTTTTATATCTCACTAGAACAGCGACGAGAACGGAACCTGAGTGAACAGAAATAATATTCCGTGCTGTGTTCACATCAGTATGGATGTGTTCTTCACACTTTTCGCAGGAGAAGAAGTCCCCACCTTTCCACTCAATTGAGGAGGTTTCATCTTTCACTCTGACTCCTCTCTCCCCGCGCACATGGCAGATCCGAGAGATATATCGTGGGTTCACTGGGATTCCATAGCGCCCTATAACTCTCTAATCAGTAGTTTTATATATTTGTCTGCATATGCCAACATTGTCCCATTGAATTAGTTCATAGGGATTATCGTGTAAGGAGGACTCAAATGAAATTAAAACTAATAGTGATATTTGTAATTTGCTCTATGCTGGTTGTTTCAAATATTCAACTAGTTGGAAATCAACAACCAGAAACTCCTAATGTTTTGATTATGAGCACAAATCAGTCAAATACACTAGGATATGAGGAACTAAGTTCATTGGCCAATGAACTAGAAAAGCCAATTGTCATCTGTAGTGAAGTAGCTACAGAAATAACTATATCATATGAGAAGACTGCAATAACAATGGATTTAGAAACCGGAGAAACTACCGAAGAATTCGTTGGTATTGAATACGAAACGCAATATGAGATAGAATACAGTGTGATAGAGCCTGGAAATTCTATTCGTATTGAGATTTTTAGTTCCACCGAGCTGGAAAATTCTATTTACCTTGAAGCCTTAGAATCTGAAATAACATCACTTAAGGAGATACCTTCCTCTCATTGGAAGCAAAAGGTGCAGGGACACTCCGTAATTGCAGATTACGATGGTGATGCTTCCGCATGGGATTTACACGGCGATTGGCAGGAAACCTGGACTCGTGAAATATCAGCACTCGACAATGGCAATGACTGGACATACGAAACAACATACCAATATGATATCTGGAGATCTGTTCCAGATGTCTACACTAACAAACGTACTTGGATGTTTGAATGGGGAGTTTCTCATTTGATTGATTCCCTCGACTACAAGAATGACATTTGGAATCAGTGGTGTGGACCTTGGGTGCATGAAAGATACATCAAAAATGCAGCTCACTCTTATGGTAATGCCAATGAAGAATTGTGGGAGTGGGCACCACAGACAGCCACAGGCTCCACCACATATCAAATTAGTGAAAGTATTTCCGCACCAGCAGCATTGAGTATGGGTATCCAAAAGCAATGGAATGAAGAGGATGTGACTATAACTGCTACTTCTTCACAAGCATCAGACTATACAAGGTGGTATGAAACCTTCATAGATCCAAGCTACGAATGGTGGCCACTTAGCTATGAACCATGTCTTGCAGCGCGTACAGGACTTCAATCCTATAGAGGTAGTAAGTGGAGAGTCACATATACTGATTTATATTTTGAGAGCCGAGCGGACATGAAAACCACAGTTAAATATGATGATGGCTTCTTTTGGGTGTTTTTCCCGTTTGTCGTTGGATACTATAGATATACCACATATGTAAGCAATACTGAATATATCAATACTTATGCGTATAGATAGTTTGAGAAATTTGAATAGTATAACGAATATGGCTTATCGAAACTCGATAAGCCTTTTTTTCTATTGAATGTTGGAAATTATGAATATCAGCAAATATGCTTTTGATTATATGAAGGTCACTTGAATGGATATAACAACAAAGGTAATGCTTAAGCATCCGATGCAGCTTTTCAAGATTGCAACTTTGCTAGTTATGGTTTCTGTGCCTTTGATTAGCATCACGATGACTGACTATTTGAGCTATGCGGCATTCTTCAATACTGACAACCACAATCGATTTGAATTTCAGATGTCCCCCTATGAAGAGGAAATATTCAACGAAACCGATACTCTTACTGCACAGATGTCTACATTGGGTTTTTGCAAAGATATAGAGATATTCTATCTAACATTGGTTTCGTCCGAAGTGACTACTTCTAGTACAAATATTGCCTCCAACCTACTACTTGTAGGTCTATCGAATCTTGAAACAATTTCTGGTAATTTAGATAATGATTCAATTGGAATTCTGGATACAGATGCTGCAATGTATAATCTGTCAATATCTGACAGCTTAAACATATCTGGTTGGAGCCCATCATATCTTCCTATTGGTGCAGTTGTCGATGTGCCCACAGAAACCATTGGTCAAATTAAAGGAATTTTCTCTCGATTTGGCAGACCAACAAATTACTTTTCATTATATGGAAATATAGCCACCATAAGAGGATTGGCTGTCAAGCACAACATTGTTGGCGATGAGTCAGATATTGGCCGCTTTCTACATATCAAGGGTAATTTGGAACTATCGGAAGCCAATGGATCTACAATTCCAGAAATTGAAACATCAATTGAAAGTGATTTAAGCGGCATAGAATCCATAATTAATCCTTATGGAACAACTGGTCGAGCTTGGACACCACTTGATACACTGGAAGTAATAGAACGGGAATATGCACTACTGGATAGAGATACGCTTGTTATAATCTGGCCTGCAATCATGTTGTCAATACTCTTTCTTTACCTTGCATTGTGGACAATGACCCTAATGCGAAGAGGAGATTTTTCCTTGCTATCAATTAGAGGTGCAAGACGATCCCAAATTATTCATGCAGTTCTTGTTACTGATATCATTGTTGCAGTTGTAGGAGGACTCTTGAGTATTCCATTTGGTGCATTGGTTTCCATCTTGATACTTGGTGCATCTTCAACTTGGAATGGATTTGCGTGGCTTATCTTTGTTTTTCAGGAACCACTCCTTCTTATAATTGGCGTTACAACATTCAGTTTCATTGCTGTATTTGGTGTTACTTACTCAACTCTTTCAATCGTAAAAACATCTAGATCTATCCAAGGTATGAATGATATTGTTTCATCCGCTTTCAAAAGAATGGGGAACTATTCAGCCATCCTATTCCTTTTGATACCCATCATAGTGCTAGTAGATACCGTACTTAACTTTCCATTGTTGAATCTAATCGTTTCAACAGGACAAGCAAGTCCGAGTTTTCAGATAGTAGGAATATTGCTCATGTATCTGAATTTATTTTTGATTTTTCTCAGTCCATTGATGATAGGGTATAGCATATCCATGTTATCTTATAGATGGCATC
>JAEOSL010000150.1 GCA_016840385.1 Candidatus Thorarchaeota archaeon
CATCAAACCGCCTCCAACGTTAGTGGGGATATCGCCATCCATGAAGGTGCGCTTCTCGCGCACGAATTCCTGAATGTTATCCTTGTCACACCAGTGGAGTGCTTTGTAGATCTGGGTCTCGGAGCTGCTGAATGCGTCGTGAATCTCAGCGACATCAAGCTCCTTTACAGCCTTCTTGTATTCGATACCAGCCATGTCGTAGGCAACCTCACCGGACTTTCGGCAGGCTGCGAACTCGGTCATGTCGGGGTATCCTTTGCCGTATTGCTCATTCCAACCAGGGTAGTCAATACGGTCACCTGCACGGATTGTGCAGCTGCTAAGACCAGCACCAGCGATTTCAACGTAGTTACCAGGAGCATGCTTCTTTGCCCAGTCCTCACTAGTGACGAGTGTGAATGCACCACCACGACTCATCAGACAGCAGTCGAGTCTCTTCAGCGGGTAGCTGATAAGACGACTCTCCATGACGTCTTCAACAGTGAGTTCTTTCTTGTAATAGGGGGAGTTAGGATTGGTAAAATCACTTCTGTAGAACTGTGACTTTTCATTGTCTGCTGCGTAGTTTCTGTTCTTCACAGCAGCAAGAGCAAAGTCCTCCTCAGTCAGACCGTTCTCTTTCATGAACTTGTACGCCATTGCAGCGTAGTAAATTGGATAGATACCACCAGCAAGTGCCTCGTATCTTGTATCTGAAGCAAGTGCGATGAACTCGCTACCCTGAGATTGAGTAACGTTGTCCATGGTTTCCCATCCGAAAACTCCAACACAATCAAACAGTCCGGACTTCACGGCCATGAAAGCGCCGTAGAGAGCTGAACCGCCGGTGTTTCCTCCATTTTCAATTCGCACGTGAGGCAACCCAACAAGACCAAGATGGTCATGAACTATCCATTCGGGACAGAGCTGTTTGCCGAAGTGTACTGAGAAATGCGAATATACCATAAAGTCAAGATCCCTGAGAGTAAAGTCAGGAATATCCTGCTGCGTTTCTACAATACAATTTGCGGCCATAGCTTCTGGCGTTATATGCATAGGATAGTCGAAGGGAGTTGCGGCACCACCTGCGATGCAAACTTTTCGACTCATATTATATCACGAATCCGTTTTGTTGTCTGCCATCCGACATACGATACTACGCGAACACGAAAAACATTGGTACTTAATCCCTTCGGATGACTGTGGAGTGCTTTGGGAGTAGAAATTCCCCACGGTCCAAATGAAGAGGACGACCTTAGTGTACTTACTACACGTAGGACAACTCTTTTCCTCAGAGGTTCAATCAACATTTCCTTGCAGCGATTTAAGATCTAAGGAGGAATTATTCCCACATTTCTCAAAATTTCTTCTCCAAGGCTCATAACACTCGCGAGAGCATTATCGAAATCAAATGAGAATTCTATGTTGCTGGATATTCCTATTAACACGATATCAGCGCTAAGAGTAACAACGCGACTATTCACGTTGGTGAAGTCAGCTTCAAAGGTTGCAGATGTAATGTTGAACGCTCCTCCCAACCCCCACTCCACAACGAATTGTGTTAGGGATGAGAATCCTGAAACGACTTCCCTTGCGATGATGATAGCTCCTTCTGCTACCTTCAATGCAGTCCATGCAATGACTCGAGCTGCCACAAGTGCAAGCACCCGTGGGTCTAATAACGGACTGGCTATTACTACGATTGCCTGTGCGATTTTCAGAGCTGTCTTCGCAACTTCAAGAACAGCCCAAGCTGCTACTCGTGCAACTTGTAATGCACCGATTGCTATGTATTGCGCCGTTATTTCAGCTGAGCGCCAGCCAACCTCAAAAACAAGCTGCGGCCATTTCCACCCTTTCTCCCACCATGGGGCACGGTTGTACCAGTTATTCCACCAGCGTATCTGGGAATTGAGGGTGTTTATCCTAGAGTAGCGACTACTTATTTGACCAACAATCTTGTTGACCTCGTTTTGAGCAGCAGTCACAACGTTTTGCGCGGCTACTAGACCAGCTACCACTGCATCTTGCTCACGCTCGACAAGTACCACCAATGCATCTATTTGCGTGTCCCAATTCTCGACTTCCTTCTGAGCCGCAATTAACACGTTTTGAGCATTAGTTAATCCAGTGACTGCAGATTCGGTCATATCCTTGATGAAGTTCAAGATGTTCTCGCGTACGTAGTCGATCAAGTCGTTCTTCATGTAGGCCTTCAAGTAAACACCTTCGCCCGAACCACTGAGAAGATTCTCAAGACTAGGACCGGTCACTTCCAGAGATGCCTCAAACAAATCAAAGATAGCACAACTGGCAAAGAAATCGAATCCAGTCCCATCAACGTTAATATCTACCAGACCCTTCATGAAACCTCCAAGTATGCTAATAGCCCCAGAAACCACCAGCTGAAGATTGTCCGAAGACTTTCGTAGGTCCAAATCCATCATTGCACCCTTACTGGGATCACTAGCGTGGGTGAGCTTGATTATCTCAAAACCATTAGAAGAAATGTTGATGGGATCGATTGCCGCATGGATACGCATTCCATCATCCAGGTCCAACACCGCTTCTGCATAGATTTTGAAATCGAAGAAGTTTAGTGTGGCTTTCATATGAAAACCAGCACCGTAATCGATTCCACCAACAGTAGTATCAGTAAGAGCGTAGTGAAACTTCACATCCTCTATTGCTATCCCATCCAGGAAGGTGAAGAATGGATCAGGAATGAACTCTGCAACACAAGTCAGGAGTGCCCGAACAATTGTACCGATATTCAGCTCGTTGAAATGAATGCTCAGTAATTCAAGCATTGGACCACTCAAACGAACAGTAGCACCACCAGTGAAAGTTCCGATAGTCACTCCAGCAGTGATACCAAACTCAGGTACGAATGGCACTGATACACCAAAGTCAACTCCAAGACTATCTAGGGTGATTCCCTTCAAGCCGAATGGATCAATCCATTTCTCAGTCATATATGCTGAGAGATTTAATGATGGTGCGGGATCGAGTTCTAAGCTTATTATGCACATCAGTGGTAGATATTCCTCGCCAATCCGTAAATCCATATCCGCTCCTACTTGAACTTTGAATTCTTCAGTTTCATACTTGATTGCGAAGAGGAATCCTTTGAGAAAGAGAACATCTCCAAGGTTAACTTCGAATGTCGCCCTTGCTAGAAATTCAAGTGAGAACGGTTTTAGTCCTACGTACCCTGCGATATTCAGAGAATCAACATTCAACAAATCAGTAATCAGGTCATCTTTGAATGTTGCTTGAAAGTTGATCCCCTTCTTGATGTCCATAGCAAGATTCGCAGTTTGCAATGGCTGAAGGGATGGATCGGCGGGTATTTTCCATTCTTCATTTGAAATGGCCAGCAACGGATTCGATACTGAATCCGAAACAGGTGAGGGGAGTTTTGGTGCACTTATCATGCTGAGAGCTTCGCTGAGGTCTATAGGTAAGGCCAGGATTACCGCCCATTTCTCCGTGCTGGGTTTTTTCATGATAACAAACTCAATCTCACCAGATTTTGTTGTAACCACTGCTGAAAATAATGGTTTATTTGGAATGACCTTTAGATCAAGTTTTGTAAGCTCTAGTATCCCTATTTCTGATAAACCGGACGGTACTGGAACATTGAAAACCTGAAGACAATCTCCTGCAAAGGTAGCCAGATTAAGTGATAGAGGAACACTAGCCCTTAGCTCAAATTCTCCAGGGAACGTACAACCGAGGGTTATTGGCAATTCACCTACGGTGAAGATTCCCTCCAAGTCAACTGAAAAGACATTTTGGTTTTGTGCGTCTAATGTTCGCGTGATTCTGATCATCACTCCACTAACGGAGAAGTTGAAGTAAGGTATAGTAAATTCTACGTTTGGCTCGAGAGTGATGACAAACTTCTTCGTCTTAAGAAAATACGAGAAAGTAAGATCCACTTCCAGATCTGATGGCAGGGAAAAACTATCACTCAAATCGTCAAGAGGTGCAATCCCGAGATCACTTGCAATAGCTTGGAAGTTCAAGGATGTTTTTGCTATAAGCTCTGGGTCAGGGTCGGTGAGCACGACTGAACAATCAATAGCTGTGGAAGCTATCTTGATCTTTCCTTCAAGGGTTACCACAGGTTTTGCCGTTTTGTCCTTTCGCTCCACTTTGAAAATGGGTGTGATGAGTACATCCAAGCCTTCCAGGAGCCTATAGTCCCCAATAGTGGTTGCTATCAATGTGTAAGCTCCTGTGCGGGGTACATATTCCAAGTTTATAGTGAAATGCGGTTCCACGATGGGACTTAGTGAATTGATGAAGTTGGATATTTCCGGAAAGCCAACGCTTGTGATGAGCGAGGTGAGGGTAATATCAGGGATATTAACCGTGATTGTTGGATCCGGAAACTTTGCAGAAACTGTAGTTGTAATCATACCCATCTTGAAAATCCCTTGCAGAGTGGTTGTAATTGGTTGGGTAGTCTTTGAGTCTTCATCGTATTCTCTCATAATCGTGATGTTAGGATTAAAGGTGATAGCTGGTTGTTCCACGATCAACCAATCATTACTTGCCAACACCTTGAATTGAAATGCGTTCGTCATGGGTTTGTAATAGAAGTGAATATTGAACGTTGACATCTCACTTTCTGGCACTAAACTTTGCAAGAAATCAACCAAATCTGCAAGACCCAAACCAGAAAAGAGTGGTGTGAAATCAAGATTAGACACATCTAAGGAAAACTCAGGACTCGGGAAAGATGCCGAAACATCAACCACCGTTTCACCTATCTTGATTGTACCCGATAAATTCATACTCAATACTGGATCCTTTCCAAGACCTGGAATTTTCTTCTCAACATGGATAGATGGTTTCAAGTAGATGGTTGGGCGTTCCAATATTTTCCATTCATCGGAGGTTGAAAAATCCAAAGAGAATGATTTCGTGATTGCAGTATAATCAAGGTGGAAATCAAACGCGGGTGTATCAACGGGAGTAAATGAACTTAGGAAATCAGATACTTCAGTAAGTCCAAGATCGGAAAACAGCGTGGCAAAATCGAGATTCTTGATGTCAATATTTAGCACTAAATCGGGAAAAGCAGCTGAAATCTCTATTGATGCTTGCCCAACGATGAGGGTTCCTGAAAACTCACCCGAAAATTCTAGTTCCTTGAGGGTTGTACCTGAAATCGTTTCACTAACATCTTTAGACCTGCTAATCTTGATACATACATCGCGAACCTCGATGTCTAACAAGTCCCCAGCTGGTTTCCACGAATCTGTCGACTTGACTTCTAATGTGATTTCATTTGCTGTGGGCTTGCAATTAAAAGTGACATCACAGAAATCTAGTGAGGGCACACTTACATCCGATTTCAAGGCATCGAGGATTTGTCCCCCTAACTCAACCGCAAGGTCTCCAAGAGTACCTGAAGGGGTTTTGAAATCAAGACTACAATTTTCGATATCGGTTCCTTCACCCAATTCAAAACAGAGCTCAGCTCGGATGCTCGTAATATTAGGCAAATCAATTGTTCCTGAAATTCTCAAGGACCTGTCATCAACGACTATGTCTGGATCTCCCAATGAAAGAGCTGCTGCGATATTCTCTAAGATATGATTCACAGCTGGTTCTTGAATTCCCGCAAGAACAAGAGTCCCTGCGTGGGTATCAATGATGTCACGAATCTTGGTTTCTAATGTTGCTAGACTCATCTACATCCCTCCTCCTAACTACCACGTTTCCTCCCTGACTTTTTGTCAGAGCCGCGACTTTGTTTCCTCTTCCGTTCTTTCTTTACCTTGACAATGATATCATCCAGATCGACCTTTGAACCATCATATTCCTTCTCGATCTTGTGTCGTCCCTTACGAAAACTGGTCATTCGAGGATCTTGCTCGATAGGAAGATCACGGAAACCTGATTTGATAGATTCTCTTTGAATCTTCAATTGTTCAAAACGGCCTCGTTGGGTTAGCTCCTCTTGTATCAACGCAGGGATTTTCTTCTCAAGCTTGCTAATCTCTTGCGTAATACGTTTCACTTTTGCTTCCAACTTCTTCCTAGCAGATTCCATCTGAACACTATCTAATTCTACAGGATTCTCAAGATCCACGTCTTTGTGAATACTATGACGAAATTCTTCCTCAGCTCTTGCAATTTCCGCCCTGCGTATCTTACTTTGCAATTTCAAATCTTCTAATTTCCGTTGAGATGCTTTCCAGTCCCTCTCGACATGGTGGACTTGACGTTCCACCTTGGATAACACAGGCCGAGGACCTTTCCTCTCTCTCTTCAATTTAGCTTCGAAGTCGATCGAAAATTGATCGAACATCGTCTTTCTTGCTTCCGCACGGGAAAACTTTTCTCTTCCTCTAATTACTCTTTCATCAGATTCAACATAAGCAGGATGCTTCTTTCCAGACATGGTCTCCACTCCCAATCGTGCATACCCTCGGAATTTCTCATCCTCTAGACTAGTTCATATCTATGTCTTTACTTCAATAAAAGTCTCACTGTTGAGATACTAATCTGATAATAAATATATTAAATATTATGATAATTGAGCAAATGTCCACAAAAATAATACATACTTAATCCCTTCAGCTAACTAATAATCAAGTAGATTCATTGATAGCAAGAATAAGTAGAGAGCGGTCGGGTCAATAGACATAAAGCGGATTTTCACCATTGGTTACGGTATGACGGATGAGGAATGCATTGAGAAGGTTACAATAACCGTATTTCCACCAATGGAAGGGATTGGTATCGTTGAAGGAGCCCCAGTGATTGAAGATGAGGACGCCTGTG
>JAEOSL010000056.1 GCA_016840385.1 Candidatus Thorarchaeota archaeon
CACAATCTACATGGAGAGTATTATCGGTACATGGAGCTCTACTAGTGGACTCATAGTGGTAACTGAAGCGCCAGCAGGTGGTCTAGATACAACAACACTACTGATTATCGCAGGTGCTGTAGTTCTGCTCATTATCTTAATCTTGGTGTTCAAGAGGAAGAAATAGTAATAGTTAGGAAAGGAAGCCTGCCAAATGGTGGGCTTCTTACTCTTTTTTTCGAATTTCAAAGAGATACTTCAGAATAGGGATTGCTTGTATCAGATTGTTCTTATTTCAATAAACGAGTAAATGATATTCAAGTGAATAAGAATGAGTTCCAGATTTTCAAAACGCCAGCGGTTCATCATCAAATGGACATATGCACCAGCTGGATGGGGATTAGGTGCATTGCTAATTGCTTGGCTAGGTGTCCTTGAAATGGATTTACTATCAGCCTTTATCCTTGGATTTATTGTTGGACTCGTTCATGACATTGCAATTGTTGCGTTTGGTGTGACGAGGGTGGTAGATAGATATACGGAGAATCCGCCAAAATCATCAGAGTAATTATTGCTTCTTAGACCGAATAACCACCAAAGTAACAACTCCAGCAACAGTAGTTCCCACAAGAATGTAAGGAACTAATTCTAGCAGCCCGAATTGCGGTACAAGTGAGATATCCTCCAAATTCATGATGTAGAAACGATAGTGGATTGCATCTTCTACTTGAGTAGTGTACGGATTTTCTGTAAGCCAGTCTTCAACTACATAGCCATCTATTGCATACCCAGACTGGGTCTGGAACATTCTGTTTCGTGGCAATGTAGTCCAAGCATCTTCGGGAACATCCTCATGAGAATATAGACTTGTATTTGCTTCAACTAGCTGTTGTCCCCAGTATTGGAATATACTATCATCATACCCCTGCGAAGTTGAATGAACGTCGATGGTTAGATTGTACAATGGACTAGGAAGAACGGTACCAGCACATGTTACAATATCACGTATTGCATCAAGATCAGCTTCAATCGATTCAGCTAAAGAATCAGCATCTGGAATTCCAGGTCCAATTATCCAATCAATATGTACATCTAGAGCGGGTGAGTTGTCAGACCACCCATCTGATTTCCGTGGCTCTGAAAGCTCACTAGATATCAAATCCAACAAATCTTCAGCATCATAGAAGAGTTCGCGGAGTTGAGTATAGTCATATTGTCGCAAAAACTCAGGTACGTCAGACAGGCTGCTTTCGAGTGCATCAAGCTGATTCTGTCGAGTTGTTGACAATGTGAATCCATTGAAGAGATCTATCTCATCAAGATAACGTCCCCAGAGTTGCAGTGCTTGAGCATGGTTGATCATGTCCATGTCAAACTTATCAAAGATTGTAGTTTGCTGATATGCTGCCATAGCAGACATACAGGTACTCGCCGCAAGCCAACCAAATTCCGAGTGAATATCGGTTTGACCAATGCAATGTCCTAATTCATGGATTACGGTAGGAGTTATAGCAGTCCTTGGCTTTTCTGGATCCCCACCATAGAAGTACGAAATCACATTTCTTCCATTCAGACACCATGTGTCAATCTCGGGGTAATCGGAGCCTAATCGACCAAGACCTCCAACTGCCGCATCATAATAGGTAGCCCAGAGCGTATTGTGTTGGAGCATTATCAGTGCGGGAAGAACCATATCAGCACTGGTGTAATGAGGATCACTAGACACGATATCATGAATAATCGTATCAGAACGATTGAGAAAATCATCATCTATCATTATTCGAGTATCTTGCGTCTTCTCAAACATTAGGTCTGCAAAATCAGTGTGGTTGTTGTAATCATACCAGTACAGTTCAACCGTCCAATTGATGAGTGGGAATGACTCACTCAGACACTCCTTGATAACTTCTGGATGAATGACCCAGTCGTCGATATTTGTATCATCGTACGTTTCATTGAGCCCGTACATTACAACAAGAGGGATGAACGCTTCAAATGGCGCATCAAAGTCCTTCACATAATCAACTACCGTATATCCACGATCAATGTCGACGTAATTGATTGGTCTGGTAAGATGATTTGTAGCATTCTCAAAGAGATACAAGAGCTGATCAGCAAGATGAGATTCATCTAATTCTTTTTCGTAATCCGGTACAGTCCATCCCCAGTGGGATTCGACCCATTCAGTGAGCCAATTAAAGGCTCCAAAGTCAAAGAAGTAATTCCTACTATCAGAGATGAATCCGCGTAGTGGAAGGGAATGAGGAGCATCAGTTAGTGAGAAATATGGAATCCAAATATCATCTTGGTTCAAATCATAACTACTCCCTATATACCAATACGTAAGCGGTGCACTTGCATCAGGTTGATTTGTCGGTTGTGCAGATGCGATGCCTAGAAGAGAAAAGATGCACAGTAATGCCAAGACTTTGATCCAAATTTCCCTCATCACAATCAGCGGAAATACATGGAATCTAGTATATTACATATCGGATTCTAGCATTCATTAAGCACATTCTTGTGTTCAATGAAAAAAAGAAAGAATGAGGTACACCCAATGTGTAACCTCATCTAAGTTTCAAATCTATCTTTCGGCTTCAATCTCTTCCAAGGTTTTCTTCTTTGTTTCAAGAGGCTTGAATAGAAGTGCAAGCAATGGAACGAACATTATCAAACCTGCGACAAGCCAAAAGCTTTGCATTGTCGCGGGAGCCATTGTCAATAGAGCAGAAGCAAGTAGTGGTCCTAATACGTAACCAAAACGTGCTCCAGTCACACAGACACCTATGCTCGTGGCTCGAACTTCGGTCGGGAAAATCTCAGCAAGATACACGTAGATCCACGCTAAGACCATGGCCATGAAGAAGTAGCCTGCTTGATATGTTATTGGAAGTGCGGTATATTCCAAAGCTATCAGACACACAACTGATCCTATTGAACCTATGATCAAAACATAGTTCCTTCCAATCTTATCTAGAAGGATTCCTGAAACGAGGGCACTGACTGGCAACAGTAGTCCTGCAATTGTGACTACTGATTTCCATTGATCTATAGTATAACTCTGGGTCACTATGAAGTACTGACCTCCAAAAGTCGTTGCCATCTTGAACGAAATAGTCCATGCGAGGTATACGATAATTGAAATCACGATGTATTTTCGATCCTCCGGACGTAGTGACCTAAGAGCGTCCATTACACCAAGTCTCTTCGATCGTGCTCCTGCAGTATCTACCCATCTCTGTGGTTCTTTCATGAAGAACAGTAGAATCAGGAGGAAGACCATGAAGAAGAACATCACACCATAACCCCATCGCCAACCATAATCAGCAATGATACCCACTCCAATTATCGCGGAGAAGGGAATGATTCCAATCAGAAATGCTAGACTACCATAGAGTCCTCTTCGTTCAGCTGGTGCTTCTTCAGATATCGGCACTTCCCATAGGTTTGAGGTCGTCCCCATTATGACAACACTGTACAAAATGAAGAACATGACTGCAGACCCGGGACCTGCTGGTAGAAATGTGATGAATATAGTGGGAACACCCATTACCAAAGTAAGGAGTAATATTCCCTTCTTTCTTCCATATGCATCTCCAAACCAGCCGATGAAAAAGACCAGAAATACAAGAATTCCAAAGAGACCTTGCCACAATGCGAATTCAGCCGCATCGCCAGCGAAGAACTCTGTTGCTATGAAAGGCACCGCAGTCGATTCAATGAGTGAAAGCCATCCATCAAGTTGGCTAACAAGACCCATGACAACAACGAGGAAGATGATATACCTCGTTGGTCTCTGCTCGACAGCAGGAGCCGCTTGAATACTTTCCATATTTCTCTCCTCTACACAAATGAAGTGTAACTGAGAATATTGCGAGAGCTACTATTAGAATCTTCGCAAATTCAAAAAAATAAGCAAATTCCTATAGAATGACAAATATTCAAGTTGCGAACTACTTTGAAATAGCGTAGTTCGAAAGTTATTAAGAAAGACAATCTTGTAAGAGCTCCTTGCCAGATAGGAGGTTTCTTGATGAATTCTGAATCAAAATCCAAGCGATTTACAATCACACCAGATGCAACTGAGGATGAAGTGAAGGAGTTCCAAAAAGGACTAGAAACCTACAATATGGAACAGACCAATGGAGAGTTCAACAGCCCACAACCTTGGCTCAGTCTAGTTCTCAAAAATCACGAAGGAACCATAGTTGGAGGTGTCTTGACCAGTACGCTTTACTGGACTCAGTATCTTGAAGTTCTCTGGGTAGATGAGAAATACAGAGGTCTGGGTTATGGAAGGGACCTCGTTATGGAGGCCCATAGATTAGCCAAGAAGCAAGGCTGTGTGTCATCGCATACCTACACGTTTTCGTGGCAAGCACCTGATTTCTATCAGGCAGTAGGATACAAACTCATAGCGACATATGATGGATATGTTGAAGGGATCAAAGAACATATTCTAATGAAAGAACTAGACACTCTTGATGATTCAGCATCACAGAAGGTAAACTCTACGGGGTTTACAATTGTCGAAGATTCAACTCCGGAATCACAGAAAATTGTCCGAAGTGGACTCGGTTCGAATTTTGACAAGCATGTTAATGATGTGCAGAAGGAATATCCTCATACTGGATTCAATTTCATCCTAAAGAACGATGATGGAAAAGTTATCGGGGGCATAAATGGGTACACAACCCTTGGAACCATGTTTATCGAAGGATTATGGGTTGCTGAGCCATATCGTGGTCAAGGATATGGGAGAGATCTCTTACATCATGCAGAAGAACTCGCAAAGGAGCGACGTTGTGTAGCAAATCAATCAGCATGCTTCACATTTCAGAACCTTGATTTTATGAAAAGACATGGATTCGGGTTCTATGGATATACAGATGCGTATCCAAATGAAGTCAAAGAATATTTCCTCGTCAAGAAGTACTAATAGACAATCACTATCCAACAAGGAGTCCTTCTTGTTCTTGCTTATTGTACCATATCGCAGATTGAAATCGCTTCGGGGGCACTGAGAGAATCCCCTTTGATTCTAAAATGTCAATTGTCACACTATAGGCAATATGAGCATACCAACACAGAAACTCACCAAGGCTGTAGGGTGCAAATTGTCCAGATTTAAGCTGCCTATGTAACTCCTTGATTGATTTCTCGTTCTCTTTGAAGTGAATGACCAAGTTCTCTGCTTGTTCCTCGGATGTTGCATTCCACTTCATTGAATCAGACACAGAAACCACAGGAATCTTCAGATTACTGGCGAGAGTTTCGGGACTCTCAATGTCCCCTGATTCTATGAGTTCAGAATATTTCTTTTCCATCTCCCCTCTATCAGGATTTGGTTGACCGTCGATGAGATTTTGACCAAATGAGAAATAGTGCCACGAAGACCATGGCAAATCATAATCATCAAGCCCATATTCACCGAGATGCTTCTTCTCACCTTCAATCATCCAGAAATAGTAACGTGCATCGGGTCGGTCCGGACTCGGTCTTGAAGGGGCGGGAGGCATGAAAACAGATCCCACAGAGAGTTTTTCAAGAAGCTTGATGTCGATTATCCGACCCCCTATCAACAAGAACTCAAGGTCTTCGAAATTGTACTCTTTACTCAAATCCAAGTAGTTGAATGACGTTCTCATATCATCCAGGTTTTCTTCTACAGTGATGGCCAGCTTCTTACTGAAACTAGCTGCATGGGTGTACACCAATTGTGTTTCACTCTCGTCAGCAATAAGAAAGGATGGTTTGAATTGACCATTGGATTCAAACAAAAGACTAGCAGCCAATAGGGGCTGTATTTCAGCATTCAACTCATCTAAACTCAAGTCAAGCCCACTAGCAATTTCACTCAGTTCCAAACCGTCATGCAATTCTTTCATTATAGATACACGAGTTCTTGTCAGGGAACTCCACGGATCTCCACTACCAGCTAGAGAGTAGTGGATTCGGTTGAAATCAATCTCTTTCTTTCCACTCAATAGTACTACCCATTTTTTGAGTGTGAATATTAGTATATGATTGTGTCCTGCAACGCAATAATTAGAAAAAATAAGAAAAGGACTTGGTTAGTCCTTCCTTGCTTCTTCCTCGCGTTTCCTCCGCTCCTTTTCAAGATCCTCAAGCCGCTTCTCTTTGGATTCTTCAGCCTTCTTGATTCGTTTCTCCACTTCACGAATCCTCTTCTCGGCGTTTTGTAATTCCTTCTTTCGACGGTTATCTACGTTCTTGCGCTCCTTGGAAGCATCGCTATATTCTTTCTTTGCGAGGTCTAATTCTCGTTCAATGCTTTCGACACGGGTCCGTTTGACCTCAGCAACTGTGCTGTATCTCATAACCTCTGCATCAAGATGGTCACGTAAGGAGTCTAAATCGGATTGTAGTTGCGTAAGTTCAATATTGTGAGCATTGATGTCAGTTTCTAAAACTCGAACCTTCTCATCATCTTCAGGTCCAATTTCCACAGAGGGGGGAATTTCAGCAGTTTCCGATGGTGCTTCGTGCGAAACAAAACCTGTTACTGGTTCTTCTTCAATAATAGGTTCTTCTTCAACTTCAGATTCAACTAATGGTTCCTCTGCTTCCACGGGTTCTGGCGGCGGAGGTTCTAGGTCGGTGCCCGATGGTTCAGAAATCTCTTCGACACTGGTACGAGCCTCTGCGGCCTTGACCTTCTCGAGAATGTCTGCGACTACTTCCTTACCACGCTCATCGTCCATGGGTTCAGGTGCAGGAACATCTTCTTCCTCTGGTTTGATGCTCATTTCTTCTGGGTCTGGAATTTCCTCATGGACCTCAGGTGCATCACTTTCCATCTCGACCTGTTCAGAAGCAATTTTGCTAGGACTGACAAGTGGTTCATCCTCAGAGAAACTGGGAGTTTCTACAACCGGTTCTTCTTCGGGTTCCTCAACAGGTTCTATTATTGGATCTTCTTCCTTCTTTATCAGAGAAGACCCGCAGGCTCTGCAATACTTTCGCATTACATCATTTGATTTCCCACACTTTGGACATATCTTAATTTCAAACCACTCCTGTGAAGTGACAGATTGCTGTACGAATCATCCGTAAATATACTATTTGGAGGTCTCATAGATCTCTTTTTTCATAGTCTGGTCTCGTTTTACGCTTAGCTAAAGGTCGAGCCAGAATACCACCAACAAATGCTAGTACTCCAGTGATAGCCCATATGATTGAGAAGGTAATGGGGAATGTAACACCCAAATATTCCCAATCAACAATTCCTGAAAATGAAACGGTCACTACAACCATCGAAATAATACCTGCTACAAGACCAAAACTGCTAGGATTGATTGTACCTGCATACTGGTAAACACCCCTTTGATACTGCTTTTCCTCATAAATATCCAGACTCGTTCTTGCCAATGTGCTAGCTAATGAAAAGGACAACATGCCACCAATGAAAACTGCGATACCAATTGCAGCCATTGTCATTAGTGAATCATATAGAAAGCTCAATGGGATTGATGCGATTAAGCATAGCAATGCCAATCCATAGAAAGTAAGGACTCTTTTTCTCAGATTATCAGTCGACAATTCTACATACCTCAATTAAAGATGATTTTGGGTAACTAATCGGATATTTGAATTATATCTTTCTTCGAATCTTTATCTGGTCATTGATAGGTTGAAAGAGATTTTTCATTAATGCAATCTAAGGGACCTTGAACAAGACCAGAACTTAGATTATAAGTCGGACCAGAACATATAATTAACGATGGTTAAACACTTTTACTGTTTGACAGCACCATCAAGGGAGCACGATTCGTGATGAGAACACCAGAACTCAAAACTGTAATATTAAGGATGGTAGGAAAGGGTGAGTTCTACGGATATGAGATACATAGGAAGCTGGAACAAAGAAAGATCAAAATTGGTATTGGTCGATTGTATTCAATCCTGGGTGAAATGAAGAATGAAGGTTTTCTGAAGGATCGTTGGCAAAAAAGTAAAAGCGGGCCCAGGCGAAGAGTGTATCGAATTGCAAAGAAAGGAAACATAGCACGTGATGAAATTCTTGGTGAAGCCATCAAAACAGTTCATGAATTCTATATGGAGTACCTGTTCAGTCTTCCACCAGAACTTAGTGTCTTCAATATGGTAAGTGACTTGCTTGTGGAGAAGCTTCCAAAAGATGCGAACGTTGCATATGCAGCTTCTAGATTCTCAGGACCTGTGATGAAGATTATGGAGAGTCTTCAAGAGCGATTCCCAGATGGAAATCTATACGCCATTCATCCAAGAGAAGCGAATGTCCAACTAGGAATGGATTCAGTTTCACTAGTAGATGGAACATTTGAGGACATCCCGATGAAAGATGATTACTTAGACTTACTAGTTGTGACTGGTAACATACGGAGCGATTGTCTGGATGTTTGTCTTAAAGAGTGGCAAAGAGTGCTGGGAGTAAATGGAAGACTAGCTATTATCACACCTACGGCGTTACTTTCAAAATATACAAACCCTCTTGATATTGGAGAGTTTATTGAGCAACGTGAACACCCACGTTTGGATTCTGAGGATCTTCTAGATTTTGAGATACTTTCTAATGAAATGAAGAAATACTTCAATTCTGTGGATGTTGATAAAGTAGTACACATCACAGTCATTCGAGGTAATAATTCTCGCACATAATCAGAGGTCCATTACAGTTCAGTATATCAAAAAACAACTATACTGAATTAGAGATAGTTGCTTATATTCACTTACTCTTTTTATTTTAATGAGATTCAGGCAAGCTGGCCTAAGGAGTCTCAAAGAAAAAGGGAGTAGTACACCTTTTCTAGAGGAAGTGGAATATCTCTACTTCCTCTCACCATTTTAATTCGATTCTTTTAGTCAGTCAGGACTCATTAATCAACTCCACTTCCTCTCACCATCTCACTTAGATTTTGACTTATTATTCAAGCCACTATATTCAGTTCTGTACTATACCTGTGATTCGATACGTGCTTAAAATCAGATTTTGTTAGCTGGTGGATACTGCGGAACTATACTCGCCTTGGTTAATGTAGGTGGAAAATTTGAAGACAAAGAAACTAAACAGTGTTCTAGTCGTACTTGCATTTGTTGTCACAGTACTTTTTGCATCTCAGAGTGCAATTGCTGTGTCCGATGGAATTACTCTTACGGCCAGTAACACCACAGATACAATCACTATTGATGGTGATAACATTGAATCAGCCTGGAATGATGCAGAAGCGTTAGTTATTCCAAGCATAGATGGTTCTGGAATTGATGTAGTGCTGAAAGCACTTTCAGATGACACGAATATCTACATCTTTGCGGCATGGAATGATAGTGTCTTAGACAATAGGCGCAAAGGTTGGTCGTACAATGGAACTCATTGGGAAAACGTTGGAGGTAACGAGGACCGAATCGAGTTTGCCTGGAGTCTGGGTGCTGATATGGTATGTGGTCACAATCCTGCAACTGCTGATGAAATGCTTTTTGATGTTTGGCACTGGAAGGCATCTCGTACAGCCGTAGGTGGTTGGACTGATGACAAGTACTGGGACGGTTCTGGTAGGCATGGAGATGCTAAAACTGCAGGTGGATACTCTGACAACTCAGTTGTTGCTCAGGCTGAAAATTCCTCAGTCATCACCACTGCATTGGGAAATAGTACAGATGTTGCTGCTTTCAGCGATGAAGATCGTCCGTTCTGGGACAACAGTGGTGTTGAAATCACATGGACAAGCGGAGTAAACTCAACAGCTGTTAGTGACTTCGTCAACGGCTACAAATCCGTGGTTCCAACAGGAAGTCGAGGTGATGTGCTTACACAGTCTGTTCACAATGGAACTGCTTGGAATGTTGAATTCAAGCGGGCATTGGATACAGGAAATACAGCAGATGATGTAGCATTTTCAGCAGGTAGCTCAGTACCATTCTATGTAGCTGTCCACAATAACTCTGGGGACGCTAGTCACTACAAAGCTGGTGGATTCACATCTAGTATATTCCAGCTTAGCATTCCAGCAGTTGGCACGACAACTACTACAACTACTACAACAACTTCAACGGGTTTGGATCAAACTTTGATAATCGGAGCTGCTGTCGTAGGACTTCTTGTAGTCGCCATTATTGTTGTATTCATTAAGCGAAGGTAGAGCCTCTGGCTCTCCCTACCTTTCTTTTTTATTCTCCAACCGTCAACGGATTCGCGGAAAGAACCTACCTGTTCTTTTCATGTATTCCGAGTACTCGTCACCAAATGTGTCCAACAACATCTGTTCTTCCTTCTTCACTACGAAGTGAAAAGGAGGAATTAACAGCAACGCAAAGCCAATGATTAGAAAGTTTGCAGTTACAAGAGCAACCCCAAAAGAGAACATGTTCAGAACGGGGTACATTGGATGACGAACTCTTGAGTATGGACCTTCTGTAATCAAAGAGTGACTTTCCTTGATCTGTAGACAGGCAGAGTATTGACGGTCTAGAGTCCTATGAATCCAACCAAGAAGCGGGACGCTTGCTAGAGCTAAAGCAACACCAATCCAACGAACAAGTTCCGGATACGCTGGTATTTGGAACAATACAAGCCAGGGTATATTTAGAAAGTTTAGTAGATACAGGATTATTCCTGCGAAGTATCCGATTATGGCAAAGCTGATGGCTTTCTCAGCCGTCCCAAATTCCTTTCTTTCAGTAATTGTCGTTTCCGACTCGACACGTTTTGGTCTTACAAATCGGTAATATCCTCTAACAGAGAAGAACAATGCAACGAGAGCAACAAAGAGAAGTCTGTAGAACGTTTCATCCGCCATAATCTTCACCTGCACATATGTTGTTAATACATACTCATCAGTCATTATAAATACTTTTAAGTCATTTTAACTTTACTAGCTCAGCAATAGTTCAAGTATTTTGAATGGGAGCCAATATCAATTGCCGAAGGTTGTACCGGAGTACAAGCAGCAAGCTAGACAGAGGATAATAGAGGTAGGAGCTGCGGTATTCATTGATAGGGGATATTACGGGACTAAGATGGACGACATAGCAGAAACTATGGGAGTAAGCAAAGGTGCGATCTATCAGTATTTCAAGAGCAAGGAGCAGCTATTTTCAGATGTGATAGAATTCATGATGGGTTTCCGGAAAGATGAAGTGATGTCAATAATTCTCTCAGACGATCCAATGCAAATTGCATCAGCAGAGTTCTTTGCAATGAAGATAGAGAGGGCTCTTGAAACAAGTTCATTTGGTCTTGACTTGTATCTTGAAGCAGCTAGGAATGACACCCTCAGAGCGAAAATGATTGAAATTCAAGAGAGCGCCTACAAAGAATTCGAGGGACAGATCAAGGACTTGAAACAGGGAGTCGTCAAGAAGGATGCAGATTTGAGTACCATATGGAGAGGTATGGTCGCATTACGAGATGGGTTGATTACCTCAGTTCTCACTGGTGCTGATGTTGCTGTTGCAACGAAGACCTGGGAAAAAGTAGCTACAATATTACTGAGAGAAATCCTTGTCTGAAAAAAAGAAGAGTGAGTAGAGAATCCCAGGATTCCCAACTCATTCAATTTCAAAAGTATGAGAAGTCCAATAATCCATCCAGAGAATCTCACAATCAGAAACTAATGGTATCTGATCACCATAGTTGTCAAGCCAAAAACTCTCATATCCAGCATAGAAGTGTGTTGGAACAAAATACGTCGGTTGCATCATTTCTAATATATGGACTGTAGAATTGTCAAAGGCATATACTGGCAAGAATGCAACATCAACAAGTCCGTTCAATTGAGTGTATTCGGGCATGTCGTTTGCATCACCACCATGAAATATCGTAAACCCGTTGATTTCAATGAGATAGCTCATCCAATTATAAAAACGAGGATGGGAATAAACATCATTATACATGTGAAACGCAATTATTGTGATATCACCAAATTGGATGATGTCACCTGGCACCACACCAATACCATCATGAAGAATCAATTCAGCCTCCATACTCGCTGGAAGGTAATTGATTGTATCATTCTTCTGAACAGATTCAATAGTTGTTGCATTATAATGATCATAATGTGAATGAGTAATGAGAACAACATCAGCAAGCAGTCCAGTGTAATTCTCCAAGAAGTACCAAGGGTCAATGAAGATTCTCGTGTTATTGTACTCGATAATCACGCTGGTAGTATCACAGAGATGAACAGTGACAGTTTCAGGTGGAGAATTGAAAATCAATGGACCCACCAAAAAACCGGACACACCAACAACGACAATGAGAATTATTGATAATCCTATAATCTTTGGTCTTTTCGAGGTTGACATACTCTTACTTCCTCACTTCTTATCTAATTAAAAGTCGATTTGGCGCAACAACAGAACGAAAAATGGAAAGGTTTCGAATCTAATTGAAAAATGAATACTCATTCTAACGGTGTTTGGAGTATAATTTTCGTGTAAAGAAAGAAGAGAGCTGGGAATCGATTGAGTCTCACCTCATTTGATTTCAAATCAATTTCATGATCTTGAAGATGTGCTTCTTTCTTGGACTACCACGACATCTTTATGCGGCTGTATAGTATACAGATTATTGGAGAGGAATGCTAGAAGATGAATCTGGAAGGAAAAACTGCAATTGTCACTGGTGCTGGTGCAGGTATTGGAGAATCAACTGTGAAACTTCTCGCAAACGAGGGGACAAATGTGGTGTGTAATGACATCTCTGAATCTGGTTTGAGAGTCGTCAAAGATATTCAATCATCTGGAGGAGAAGCGATATTTCTCAGGGGTGACATCTCCGATGAAGGATTTGCTCAAAAGATGGTTGCTGAATCAATTAAGAAGTACAACAAGTTGGATATCCTAGTAAACAATGCGGGGATTGTCATTCCAGGTCGAGTAGACAATACAAGTACCGAAGATTGGGATCGCACATTGGAAGTAAACGTCCGAGGTGTCTATCTCGTATCCAGATTCGCTATTCCTCATCTCCGAGAAACACAGGGAGTGATTATCAACGTAGCATCTGCAGTAGCTCTGATGGGTGCAAAGGATCGTGCTGCATACACTGCATCCAAAGGAGCCCTCTTATCGCTCACACGAGCGATGGCGGTAGATTACATGGATGACAAAATACGTGTCAATTGCATCTGTCCAGGCACTACAGATACACCATCTCTCAAAAACCGTCTGGCGAAGTTTCCTGACCCAGACGCTGCCAGGAAGCAATTCATTGAACGCCAACCATTGCGACGGTTCGGTCGACCTGAAGAGATTGCTGAAGGTATTCTGTACTTAGTACAAGCGGAGTTTTGCACCGGAACCTGTCTATCAGTGGATGGCGGTATGGCGATATAGTAATAGCTGACCTGTTAGGGATTATGAAACTTATTCGGTTTCGTACCTTTCTGGTTCAGCAAAGAAATCCATTGCCCTGAAGAATGTCTTGAACTCTGCTGAGTGAATAACTCCTTCAGGTACATAGTATGAATCACCTCTATTGACCAGCCCGTTTCGATTCTGTTATTTCATGGTCTTGACCCATTCAATGACCGGCTGACAGAGCTCTTTTGCGTATATCTAAGATATAATAACTTTCAAACTCGAACTAGTTATGGAGTTGCGTGAAATGGGAGATTCATCTTCAGTGATTGATCAGAAACCCAAGACATGGGGTGGATTTTGGGACATCTTTGGCGAGGTTCTTGTTGACTTCATGGACATCCAAGTGGGTAATAGAGTCTTCGACATTGGTACCGGTGGGGGTTCAGTACTTTATCCTCTTCTTAGAAGAGTTGGACCTTTAGGAAAAGTCATCGGTGCTGAAACATGCGAGCATTGCGCAAAAGCAACTGCTGCAGAGATCAAGAAATGCAAGATAGAAAATGCAGAGGTTCATTTCGTGAATGCCTGTGAAAATGAGTTTGCGGATGATTCCTTCGATTGCGTCACTGCAGGATTTATTGGGTGGGATGACTATTTCGACTTTCAGACATTGGAGTACAAGAAATCAGATGACCTCATGAAGGCGGTCTGTCGACTCTTGAAACCTGAAGGCAAATTTGGAATGAGCACCTGGCTCTTGCAAGAGGACCTCGACTGGATGTATGATTTCCTCACATCACATAAGATAGAGAGTAAACGCAACTATCACATTGAGAACGAAAAGGCGTGGAAAATAATTCTATCAAAATCTGGATTCCAAGATATCCGGGTGCTAACGAAGTCTATCACATATCCATACATCTCTGTTGATTTTTGGTGGAAAGAAATGATGGACTATGATTGGGTCGTTGATAGAAAGAACAGTGAGGCAATTACCGATACAATCAAGAAAGAGGCTTTCAATTTAATTCAAAGTCGTCTAAAGAAAGACGGTGGGGTTCCATTCACTCGAGATGCAATCTTTGTTACTGCAACCTATTATGGCGGATGATACCAAGTCTGACCAGTTAATGGTCTTGAATAGTAAACAACATGCTAGAAGATTTGATGGAGAATCTCTATCGGTATTATTGATCGTACAAAATAAGAGAAGTGAGCTGACAGCAAACCTGCAAGCTTGTTCATCTTCAAAGTTATTTCTTGGTTTTAACCCAGTCAATGACCGGCTGACAGAGCTCTTTCAGAATCAGTCTTGCTAGCACAGACCGAATGTGCTTGCGTAGAGTATGTTCAAAATACTCTCAATCAGTTATTTGAATTCTAATGAATATACGATTTTTTTGAGATCTTCGTTATAGATACTGGCTAAAGTATATAGATGGGCACTAATCCATTTATTATCCTTGAATGTTGAAAGATGTATATTCTTCATTTTAATGTTGTATCCAAATGTTAGATGTTCAGTTAATCCTTCGTTAGCTGGAGTTCCATCGTTCAATTTTGTCTGGTTATCAGAAATAATTCTTACTTCTTGAGCATAATTTTTTAATCCATCAACCCAAATTTTTGTTGCATTTTCTAAAAGCATATTGGGTGGAACATCTATAACCCAGATCTCTAGATTCTGTCCAGGAAATGAAGTGGCGAAAATTTGCTCTGGGGAAAAAATCAATGGTGGTTTCATTTCAATCCATTTATCAGGATAAGTGATTGAAAATGTCGGTGTGATTTGATCAAATCTTTTTGTTATGATTCCTGTCTTTTTTTCAGGAAAATGTTTATTCAATCGTACCGAATCGGAATTCATTCTATCAAACCTTTCTTGAATATAAGGCAAATAATCTGGGTGAGTAATTATATAGAAGACATCTTCTTCAATTGCTTTGATCACTCTTTCCGCAACTGTATCGGGAGACATACCGAATTTTAACAGTCTTGTAAAGTTCTCTGAGTGAATTTTACCTGCTTCAACCATCTCGGGGGTAGATTGGAACAATCCTGAACGTGTTTGTGCAATAATCTCTGTATTGTTGATTATATCTGTATCAACAAAACCTGGACAAAGAACTGACACACCAATATTTGTATTATAATTCTGTATTAGAAGCAATTCACTAAGTGCTACTACACCATATTTTGAGACAGAATATGGGCCATTATCTGCTGGTACCAAACCTGCAAGTGAAGCTGTATTTACAATATGACATGGTTCTCCACTTTCTACCATACCATCCAAAAATGCCTTAGTCCCGTAAATAACACCAGATAAATTAATTCCTAACACAAAATCCCAATCCTCTAAGGTTAGAAGTTGCATATGGCTACCACTTCCAACACCAGCATTATTACACAAGATATTCACTTTGCCGAATCGTTCAAAAGTAGTATTTGCTAATTTACTGATATCATCACGATTGGATACATCGATAACCATAGATAATACTTCAGCTCCCATTTTCTCCAATTCTTGTGAGACAGAATTCAATTTATCCTCAATTAGATCTGCAATTACAATTTTCATTCCCCTTTTTGCAAAGGCATGAGCAAGACTTCGCCCAATACCACTCCCTGCTCCTGTTATGACTGCAACCTTTCCTTTGAAATCTTTTATCATTATCATTTCCTCATAGATAGTAATCTATCACTTCCAGTTATTATATACAAGCACAGTTTGATTAAAAAGTTCTCTAAATTATCTTGATATGAACGGGCGTATAGAACATTACTGATTCTTTGAAGGAACTAAAAATAGATGGATGAGCTGGAGGTCCTAAGACCACCAACTCATATATTCAAAGTTATTTCATTGTCTTGACCCAGTCGATAACTGCAAATGAAAAGACAGCTAAAGATTAGAGAAATGTTGTTTATCAAAAAAATGATTGAATTTATATACAAGCAGCTAAATCCCTTATTTTTGCAGCAAGATGAACTATTTTTGCTGTAAGAAGGTGGGATTATTGAATCTCGAATCGAAATATGTTTTCTTGGCTAACTGTGTAGTTATTGCCTTTTTTGGCATTAGTTTCTTTCTTATGCCTGAAATGACCGCAAATATGATGGGAATATTTTCAGATGCACAAGGGTATGCTACTGCGCAATTCATGGGATTAGGCTTTATGATGGTAGCAGCCTTTGTGTTTACATATCGGAATCTACCTCATTCAACAGATCGACAAATCGTATTTCTTGCGTTATTTCTTTATTATATAGGTATGATAGTAATGCACGTACTGTACCATACCCTATCGAATCTAGTCGTCATAATAGCGATAGCACTCGAAGTAATTTTTGTTATTCTCTATCTTATCCTTTTCATCATTAATATGAAGAATAGCTGAGTAGAGTTTGTAGAAAAATAGGAAGAGAGCTGGAGAAACCCAGCTCTATTTCTTCAAAGTTACTTCATGGTCTTGACCCATTCAATGACAGGTTGATAGAGCTCCTTGATGCGCTCTTTTTATCATCACTACGGATTCGTATCGTTCTGGTATAAGAATTCGGAAGCGGCTGTTCAATCATGGAGCGATTTGTCGTCTGTCATTTCCAATAACCTTAGCGTCAGGATTGACTTTCAGAATCTCATCTGCATACCAACATCTTCTCACTCGAAGTTTAATCATAGGATTGCCTTGCACGAAATCCATGATGGATACAACTCTTTCAACATCAGTCGCTCCCAGTTTTCTTGAACTCCAAACGAAAGCAATCACGAAAAATAGGAGGAGTAAGTAATAACCAAACGGTAGCATGATTCCATCATAAAAGTTGAATCCGATGATAAGTGCGAGGAATATGGATAATGGTGCAGTGATGCCAGCAAGGAACCCAATCAATCCTCGACTCTGTTTCAGTTGATCAGTTGTCCTGTAGTGATTGTCACAGACCAGAACATCCAGACTGATTCTTTGTGTTGATGGAGGAGGTGGAAACCACCAGTAGTATTGTGTTCGTGGTCGTGTCGGGTCCTTCTTTGTTTTCGATATCACCATACGTCTTGTAGCATTCTCTCCACAGATTGGACAACTCTGTGGAAATCTGATGTCAGATAGTTTGCTCCGAATGATGACATCTCTATCAAAGATCAAGGATAGACCACAGAGTGCTGGTAATAACTAGGAATGATGTATTTTCTGGTCCCAGCCAAATTGGACCTGAATTATTCCTGAGGAAAAAACTTGGTCTTCAAAAATCGCCTTTTTCTTCGACGGTCTTCTTGACAAAAGTACGGATAGAATCGTAGTTCGTCATTTTCCACTATCCTTCGACAACCAGCTCGTTCATCTTCAATGTTATTTCATGGTCTTGCCCCATTCGATGACAGGTTGACAGAGCTCTTTCACATGATATATGCAAACATGGTAAGTAAAATACACAACATGATTAATTAGCAAAAACAGACTATGTTTTCAGGAGGGAGAGTTTCTGAAAGTACGAAAGCCTGTAATTGCATCATTGATTCTGTTGGTGTTCATGGTAGGGTGGATTCCATTCTCATTTGGGGATTATCAGCTTCATCGTGCAACTGTGATCAACGGACATGACAAGCCGTGTTCTGTTATTGTTAAATCAAACTTGTTGGAACCGATAGAGATAGAATCTGATGACGACTTTGAATCGTCTATTTGGACTGGAAATGGTTCTATTAGCAAGCCCTATGTATTAGCAAACAAAACAATAGAAGGCGATACATGCATCTGGATAGAGCGTACAAGTAGGTACTTTAGAATCGAGAACTGTACATTGACTGCAGAATGGTATGGGATTATTCTTAATGATATCAGTAATGCTGCAATAATAAACAACACCATCAAAACAGGTCTATCTTCCATTATTGTTGGAGGAGGGACAAATTGCACTATTGCAAATAATTCAATCTCACGAATTAGTAGCAGCATATCAAACAGTGATGCAGGTATTGAGCTAATCGAATCGGGGAATTCAACTATTCATGATAACGTGATAAAGGGTGGGCCAATTGGTATTTTTATTATGTCTTCTTCAAATTGTACATTGCTGAGAAATTCAGTAACAAGTAATAAACAGGCAATATCTCTTCAATCATCAGCATATAATAATTCGATAATTGAAAACAGATTCGGGAGTGTTACAGGGGAGATAGCTGTAGATGACGGGTTGAATAACTCTTGGGATGACGGAGTGTTTCTTGGTAATGCTTGGATTAATTATGATGGCGCTGGTGAATATCTAATTCCAGGTTCGGCAAATAGTGTCGATCATTTCCCAACAAGGTTTGAGCCATCATTCCCTATGGATTTTGACGGACCCACAATTAATGTGCGAATAGAGAGTGCAACCTACGACTATTACACACAACAACCAACCTCGTGGACGTTTGAAGCAAACGTGACCGACCCTTCAGGTGTTGATACAGTTCTCATCACAATAAATGGAATAAGTCATGTAATGAGCAAGTCGGTGGACATTCATATCTACATTTACGTTCATCCATACCCATTAAACATGAGATATTCATTTTGGGCAAACGATACACTTGGGTTATCTTCAGATACAGAAGAGGGTCATATCTTAGTAGGAGTGTATGAACCTGGGACAACACCTCCGGGTGTTTATTTTGTAATAGCTATCGTGACAGGTGGCGCTCTGTTAGTGGTGACTCTTGCTCTTGTCGCAGTAAAAAAGAACCAGTCGAGAAATAGTTGACAGAGCACAGTTGATGAACAAGATAAATCCTGTTAGAAAAGATGCTTGTGGAAAAATAAGAAAAGAGCTGGGAGTCTATCGATTCCCAACTCGTTCATCCTCAAAGTTATTTCATGGTCTTGACCCATTCAATGACTGGCTGACAAAGCTCTTTCGCATATTATATTCTAGCTTGGTAAGTAAGATACACAACATGATTAATTAGCTAGAAACGCGTTCTCCTTTCGGTGGAGAGTTTCTTCAAATGCGAAAACCTGCAATTGTATCGTTGATTCTGTTGTTGTTCATGGTAGGTTGGATCCCAATATCAAGTACAAATAATCAACTTGATTCTGGTCATCTGAACATCGTAGATGAGCAACCACAATCTGGAATGATAGAATCAGAAGTCTTGGAACCAATTGTAATAGAATCTGATGATGACTTTGAAACAACATATTGGATTGGAAATGGTACTCTCAGCAATCCTTATGTATTAGCCAATAAGACAATAGAAGGTGAAAGTTGTATCGACATTAGGGATACAAGTTGCTATTTCAGAATCGAAAATTGCACCTTGATTTCAACGATTTCAGGAATTATAATGGATGATGTAGAGAATGGTATCATTATTGATAGTACAATAGTGTCAGATTCTACTAACATCAATCTCAGAAGAACTGAAAATATATCAATTCAACATAATTCCATTTCTGGATTTGTACACATATATGATTCACATCTATGTGAAGTGGTTGATAATAGCGTTAGAGCAAACAGAGCGATAGCTATAGGACTAAGAGAAAGTGACCAGTGTCTTATCAAAAACAATGATGTATTTATGAATAATACCGGGACATCTGTGTCTCTATCTATATGTCAAAATTCAACAATTGTCAATAACACACTCAAAGGTGGTAATTACGGACTTGATTCGTATCTAGCTCAAAACAGTGTGTTTGTGAACAACACAGTAGCAAGTATAAAGCATGCAATTGTGATGCATAATTCATCAAATAATACTATTATCGGTAATCGTTTTGCAAGTACTGATGAGGAAGTTGCTCTTGATTACGGAATGGACAATTCGTGGGATGATGGAATATCAATTGGAAATGCATGGCTTGACTATCAAGGATCAGGTGTGTACAATATAGCTGGGAATGCAGGGTCTACAGACCATTTTCCAACAAAATTCAAACCATCATTTTCAATAATTTTTGATTTTGAAGGACCATACATAGGTGCTAGCGTGGGATATCTAAATGTTGATTTTAACAATGATTTTCCAGAATTTTGGAGCTTTGTAGCAACAGTGACTGATACCACCGGAGTTGACACAGTTATTATCACTGTAAATGAAGAACCGCATCTCATGATTCATCAACCAACCAGTGAGAATCCAGACCTCTATGTGTATCACCATCCAAATCCAAGATTTATGAGGTATTCTTACTGGGCTAATGATACCCTGGGATTGTCAACTGAAACAGAACAGGGTTGGATCTCATGTGGTGTTTTTCGGTATACTACATACACGCAACCAACAACTACCACAACGACTTCATCCACAACTTCAACCACAAGCAATCCTATTCTAAACTTAGGGAGTACTCTGATTGCAGGCAGTGTTGGTCTTCTTTTAATTTTCATTGTAGTTGTCACTATCAAGAAGAAACAGAGTTCAAAATAAGAGAAGAGAGCTGACAGAAAACAGTCAGCTCGTTTCCGTTAAAGTTATTTCATGGTCTTGACCCATTCAATGACCGGCTGACAGAGCTCTTTGATGCGCTCCTTCTCAGGGGTCATAGGGCCAGCCTTCCAACCATCTGCGGGTTCAAACCACCAGTCTGTAACAGTACCTTGGCGTTCTTGCTTTGGCTTCCAGACAACTTTCACTGGCATACCAAATTCGGGGTCCCATGGTTCAATGTTACGAAGCTCGTTAGCAATCGCGGTGTTACAACCATCAACGATGACGTAGGCCAGAACGAAGGGGAGTCGCTTCAATGAAGACTTTCCACTCCACCCAGCGGTAGTAAAAGTATGAACAACTCCTTCCTGCTTCAGTTTGATCCAATCGCTCTTCTCGATGTTGCAATCAAGATTCCAGCAATTCACCCTCGGTGGGAAGAACTTGTCTTTACATTTTGGACACTTGGTACCCCAGAACTCGCCTTCTACAAAACCCTTGCCGAACTTGGACACCTCTGCATACTTCCAGTAGTACAACTGGTCGTAGTGGAGGAAGACCTTGAACTGTTCGGTAGCAGAATCGTAATCGTAGCCAACAAAACCAATACCAGTTTCCTTGATACCAGCCCTGAACTTGTCAGAGTTCTTGTCATCCCATTTCACTTCGTTGTGTCCTGGGATTTTGTGCATTCTCTTATCGTCAACCATTTTTCACGGCCTCCTGAGAATGAAATTCGAGATACTGGTTCCAGTACCTGCGTGGCTGTTGACAAGACCGGTGTCAGCGTCTTTGACGTACGTCTTGGAGCTCAAGTGCTTCTTTGGAGCAGTGTCGTTTAGATGATACATGGTCTCAAGAGCACTCATCAAACCAGTTGCCCCGACCGGATGACCGTAGCCCAT
>JAEOSL010000151.1 GCA_016840385.1 Candidatus Thorarchaeota archaeon
GCATCATCATCGGAATGTATAGATTCCGACATAAGACCCAGAAACGTTCCTTTCAAGCAGTTACACTCTTCGGATTAATCATTTCATTTATTATTTACTGGCTCGTGGGCACTTGGTATCTTTAGAAAACCAACTCAAGCAATTGTATTACAATTAATAGGATTCGTATATCTACATTTCTTACTTGGGATAAATAATCACTAAAAGGAGAAATTGGAGCCTCAGGCGAGATTCGAACTCGCGACCTGCTGATTACAAGTCAGCCGCTATAGCCGGGCTAAGCCACTGAGGCACATTTGCAATGGCGCTCTAAAGTTATTATAGAGTTTTCGTAGTGTTCAAAATACATTTACTTTATAGGGAACGATTCTTTGTCTGATGACAGGCGCGTGTAATCAATGGGAATTGATGTAACCGATAACCAAAGAAGGGACTTTAAGGTCCAACAGAAATTAATCTCAGCACGTCCTGTGTACGAGATTTTCGATGAGCAAACCGGGGAGAAAATTGCTATGGCCAAACAGACTTGGCTTAGTATTCTTCGATCCACATTATATATCGAGGATATACAAGGGAATAAAATTATGACCGCCAAGGGTGGTTTCTTTGATTTTACATTTCGTATACTGGATGAACAAGGTCAACAAGTTGCAAAATTGCAGCGTCCTTGGATTGCTTTTCGTCAGAACTTTAGAATATTCTATCGTGATGACACGATTAAAGCACAAGGTGGATATCTGGCTTGGGGATTCGAAGCCACAAATGAAGCGGGTGTATTCGCATTCAGGCTTGACAAGAAGATTCTGGCAGTAAGAGACCAGTTCAGAGTATCTGTTGGAAACTATATGGATCCACTTCATGCAATTGCTTCAGCTCTTGTCGTTGATCGTGTTTTCTTCAAGGGTAAGGGGTGTGGGCTTAGATGCATAATCTGCCTAATATTTCCAATTCTTCTTGTTTTGATAATATTAGCATCATTATTATAACCATAAGAATGAAGTCGAAATGACGAACTTGAAATGCTGGGAGAGCAAACAGCTGATAGCTCTCTCGTCATTATATTTTTCAGTTTACACAATCAACGATCATGATACACATTATCAATGATTACTGCATATGCTAAAAGCATCAAACGTGGCGCTTCTTTGTTAACAATACGAATTACATATCTGTCCTTGAAACTAAATGCCGGAAGAAACACATCTCTCCACTTATCAGCTTTCTTAATTTCAGCATAGACCATCTTTTTGTCTTTTGGGTCAGTAATCTTGAAATTCCACTTAGTGACTCCGCCTTGAGCTTTGAGAATCATCTTATCATCAGCATCATACCAATCGATTGAACCACGAAATGCAATCAAGGGTCGTTTGGCTCTTCCAATAAGTTCGTCATTTGGTAGCTTAACATCATAAATCGGTCTAGCACTAATCAGTTTTTTGCTAATAGTACAGAGCACCGTTTCATCAGAATCCTCGAGACTAATTTCAGCCCGCATAGAAAGAAGTTTTCTTTTCATTGCACCTATCTTTTCGCCTTGGGGATTATAGATATCACCACCGCCAAATTTCCAAACCTTTTCGTGTAGCACGTAATGCTCAATTGATGGATCGAGAAGACTCATTTCATACACCTTCAAAATATTTATTCCAATTAAGCATTTAAGATATCTTGGTTTCTCATATCCTATCAAAAGGAAACCGTAACAAGAACATCTTTATCAGTCCTTGAGTTTAAATATCATGTGAAATCAAGTATCTTTAAGGAGTAAGTAGTACACTGTGTGTGTATTACAAACCCTCAATGCTACGAGAAAAGTAAAATAGTGTATAGAGGACTCCAATCCTATGGCGGTGAATATCGATTGATACAATTGCAGGAAATATGGGAGGAACTTAGCCAAACTATATATGACATATTCAGAAATATCGCAATTTTCTTTCAACAATTTGACATTCCATTTGGAGCATATACATGGAGTTACATATTCATAGCCGTACCTTTACTCCTAATTATTATCGTACAAGCCCGCCGTAGACGCAAAGGAGAAAGTCTTCCTGATGGGGTTAAAGCAATCATAGCATCAACTGGTGATGTATCAGCTGGCATGACTGGTGCTAAGAAATTGAAATTCCTAAAGACACCTAATGATGCTTTAATCTTCTTGAAGATCGAAGAAAATGCAATTCAACAAGCCCTTTCTGCAATCGACTATTTTGTTCAAAGAGATGAACTTGATGAATCTATGAAGGATCAACTTATTGCTGTTTATCAAGGCAGACTTGATTCTGTACGTACTGCAATTGAGAAGGATGAAGAACTCAAATCAATTGTAGCAACTGATGACGCTATTGACAAGGCTCGTTCTGATTATCTACGTAAACTTGCTGCAATGTCTGGAACTACTGTAGAAGCAGATACTGAGGAAGTTGGACCCACATCTGTTGGGATGCCCAGTGGTACTAGTACAGCAGTAACTACTCCTGCTACTACTCCAAGTGATGGACCTCCTGGTGGAGCTGCACCCAGTGGAGGAGCTCCAGGTGGTGGACCTCCTGGTGGAGCTGCACCTAGTGGAGGAGCTCCAGATGGTGGACCTCCTGGTGGAGCTGCACCTAGTGGAGGAGCTCCAGATGGTGGACCTCCTGGCGGAGCTGCACCTAGTGGAGGAGCTCCAGATGGTGGACCTCCTGGCGGAGCTGCACCTAGTGGAGGAGCTCCAGGTGGTAGCGCTCCCGGCGGAGCTGCACCCAGTGGAGGAGCTCCGGGTGGAGCACCAGCTGCAGGGGGAAAAAGTTCTCTTCAATCAGAGATGCTCGCAGAAATGGAGCGATTGAAATCCCTTATGAGTGGTGACTAATTGTATACACAGTTGATTGTAGTTTGTTGCTACAATCAATACAATTTATTTTAATTTTCAGAGCTCGAATATGTTAGCAATTTGTACAATATCATATCAATACTAACAGATATTCTCTTTTCATGATTATTAGGTAATAATCTGAGTATACAAGTATGAACTATGAGAAGTGGCGTCTTGTCGGTGGCAAAGTCTACAGACTTGCTGAAGTATTTGACAGTGGACGTGATGCAGTACTTCTTGCTCGTACTATGAAACACGATAAATTCATTGTGATTTCTAAGACACTCGATGCCCGTTGGGCCGTTTATTGGAGAGCGAGGAATAGAATTACCTCGTGTGACACAGTTATTTGTACCCCCTCGTGAACTTGATCCAATTTCCTCGTTCTCCCGGAAGGATTTTGAGTGACCTTGTTTCAAACAACCACACAGCACAAAGGAACTTATTGACATGACAAATGCAAAATTAAACGCTGCAAAGAGTGCAATTAAGTTGATTCCCAAAAGTGGTGCAATAGGACTTGGTAGCGGATCAACTGTAGCAATTTTCGCGAAAGAGCTTGGTCGCCAGATTGCAGAAGGTGAAGCAAACGTCAGCATAGTTCCCAGCTCCTATCAAGCATATCAGTTAGCTGTAAAATTCAACATTCCGTTAACCAATCTCGATATAACTCCCTCATTATTGCTTACTGTGGATGGTGCAGATGAAGTAGATAAGGAGCTTAATTTAACAAAGGGTGGAGGAGGAGCACTGTTTCAAGAGAAGGTTGTAGCATCTGCATCAGAGAAGTTAATCATCATTGCCGATGAATCCAAGCTTGTGGACCATCTTGCCACACGATTTGAAATACCAGTTGAAGTTTTACCATTTTCATTGGGTATTGTACGAAAGACTATCACTGAGATGGGAATAACGCCAAACATACGAGAAGCTCAGAGAAAGATGGGACCTGTTGTCACCGATAATGGGAATTTCATTCTAGATCTAAAATTCCCAGAACCAATCCAAGAACCTGCAAAGGTAGCAGTGGATTTGAAAATGATTCCAGGTGTTGTAGAAACTGGTCTATTCGTAGGGATGACTGATGAGGTCCATGTTGGGACGGAAGATGGCGTTTACATATTGAAAAAGAATTTCTAGAACGTTACTTATACAAAATTCTAAGTTTTCGCAATTTGTCTTGATACGCCAACACATCAGTTGAATCTGAAAATTGGTCTACCGAACCTAACCACTTTGGTAATGATTTTACTTTATCATCCTTTATCTGTGAATAGATAACCTCCGCAAAATCTTCTGCTTGAATAATCAAAAATGGGCGATTATGGAAAGATGAAACCTTGTCTTCGATAGAATCTGTGATTCCAAGTTCATTATGCATACGTGCAACATACTCGTAGGTAGGCACTAGTCGCTTCTGACGTTCTTCCCAATTTTCAGCAGTTAAGGATTGCAATAAATGTGGTGTCAATTCACCCGAACATGAAAGTTGCGAGAATGCAGTACCAAACCATTTGATGTATGGGGCATACTTTTTCTCCATAAGAAAACAAAGTTTCATGATATCATGTACTAATCTAGCTGCAATAAGACGTGAACCAAGATCATCACCTACTTGCCCACATCGTCCCATAAAGTGGATTTCTTGTGATAAGCGCCGCCATTGATTGGATAGTAGATACAACCAAACATCATGTGGATAATATTCGAGCTCGGTACGAATAGATTCAAGTTCATTCAAGCCATCATAGAAGACTTTTCCACTAGTTACGCTCCTTAGAAATTGCTCGGGTACAATCAACCAATCAATCACTGTCAACTCTTTTTGAGGATTAATCCCAAGGTAGTTTTCGAAGTAACCACTTATTGTTTCTATTCGAACTCCATGATTAATTGGATACTCTTTAGGTTGAACCATTACAGAAGTTTCATCATCATGTTTACCAAAGTTTGTAGGGAATCCTCGTATCGTATGAGGTAAATTGTGGGAAAGATATGTGCTAATCTCACCTGCCTTTTGTTCGTGTTCAGAATCTTCTAGGAACAATAAGAGCTTGGGTCCCCAATCATGGTCCGTGGATTGTGCTGTATCAAAACCCAATACATCAGAGCCACTTCCGATATGTACCGCTGAATATCTTAGCCCTGGATAATGCTCATCCAGAATAGGCTTGACAGCGTCATCATAGAGTGCTTCACTGAGTTCCAATCCTTTCATGAACGGAACCCCTACACCGGTATCCTCACTCATATTATCCTCTCCAAATAGCAAGTCGTGTTTTATTCGTATCGTTTTCGTTCCTAGTATTTAAGGAAAACGAAATTAGGTTCCAGAAATGATGCCGTATGGCTAGTACATGTTAATTTCAGTTTATATTTTAGAAGGCAATTTTTCAAAGATTTACTTTGATTATGTTCTATTATTAATCATTAAGTGATTATTAATGAAAGTAACAAATTCCGATTATGCAAGATTTTTTTCCGAGCTATTACAATATGATGAACAACTGAAGAGCGATCCCGGTTTGGGAAATCCATCAGACGAACCATGGTAGTAAACCCTCGAGATAATGATTTCCCAGTATTATTGGGGAATCATCTTTCCTTTTTTTTCATACACACTAGGTGCAATCCGTTTCAAAAAACATCACATCATTCATATCCTAGATATTCTATTTTTCAAATGTGAACAATCTGATACATCTCACTGAAACGGAAGGCCTTGTATGGCTTGGTAATGAATGCAAGCTTGGTAGTCTGATTTACACTGACAGAAAAATATTCGTAAGGTCTGAAGGAGAAATATTTCATCCAGCTGAAGAGATAGAGATTTTCTATCAGGTAAAGGAAAAGATTGTAACCGGTAAGGATGGAAGTACAAAATCCATCGAACTGGAAAAACCGCTGAAAGTGAAAGCAAAACCATTACATCTAACAGACCGCCCGTATTCTGCCACATTACCTAATCACTATGTGGAAAACATATACCCTTCTTCCAGCCATGGGTGGTATGGAAGAATGCTGCGTGGGAAAAAGAATTGCACCTATATCATTCAGGAAATAGAGGATGATTCACAATTTTGGCTTATTATCTTAGATTCTACCAAAGGTATTGTATTTCATAGACATCCTATCAAATTATTTGAGATAATGCCACTCAGAATCCAAACTAGCGGGGAGTACAATGTAGAACAAATTAAGAAACTAGGTCCGGAAAATCCAACTGAAGTTAAACGTAGATTACTAGAATATACAGACAAGACCAAAATTTCTTGGGAACAAATCGCTGCACTAACTGCTGAAGCTCCAATGCCTTGCCTAAGAAGGGGAAATTCTACAAGAAACACATTGGAGTATGTAATACCCACCGAGTTTTCTAAGAATGTAAGAGATGAGCTGGTTTACTTTCTATCTTGGACCTTAAGAAAATCAATAATCCCGAAAACTGACTCATTTGATTTTAATAACGAACTACTACCCTTGTCGATTGCACGGCAACTTATGCTTGGTCATCTTACGTACGTACTAGATGGAACTAATCATCCATCTTACTATAAGAGTATAATAATGGCAGTACAGTGGGATTTTGAACAATCACGTCCTATCTTGGAAGAAATCTACGAACAGCATCAATATATAGCTTTCATGACGAGCGCAGTAGAATTATTCCCCGATTGGAGAGGAGAAGTTATCAAACATGCCAAATCCCTATCTGAATCAGCAAAGATAGATACATGCTTTCCAATAACAAAAACCGAAGCTAAACGATCACGAGAAGCTTGGCGAGCTCGACTTGGAATGCTTAGTCTTGAGCTCAAACTTAGGGCTCATATTAGAACATCTGCTCTAGGACTGAGTCAGATTCTCTATTTTGGATCAGGGTATCGATGGAATCATCCACATC
>JAEOSL010000057.1 GCA_016840385.1 Candidatus Thorarchaeota archaeon
CTCACATGTTTCTTAATACCTCAGCAGGATTCGTGTTACCTGCTCTTCGTGCTGGATAGTAGCACGCAATTATCATAACTACACACTCAAGAGCCACAGTGATGAACATCACCAAGAGTGGAAAGGTCAATACTTTACCCAATATTGGCCATATGGATGAGATTCCAAAAGTGAGTATGGTTGCCGTGTATCCAAACACAACGCCCAATGCAAGACTCAGTAATACTGCGGCCATTACACTTCCTGCGAACTCTCCGAAGACCAACGAAATAACTTGCTTCTTAGTTCCACCTATGGCACGGAACAATGCATACTCGGGTTCTCTTTCAACTACTGCAGAACTGAGGAATAGCGCAATAGATGCAATCCCCATTGCCGCACACATTACGAAACTGATCATGGTGAGTCCTTCCATGCCTGCTAGGAACAATCCAGTGATTGTATCAGGCCCGAACTCGATGAACTCTTCTGTGTAGGCATCAGTCCAAGGTCGATCTTCTAGGAATTGAATAAACTCACTTGCCTCTTCAAGTGATGTAACTCCAGCAAGGAATAACCGAGTTGTTTCGAATCCGGTTTCTTCAACAAAGAAGTCAAGATTCGTTAGTGCAAAACCACCTCTTCCTGGATGGAAGTCAAAGTATGCACCGTAGGGGGTTCCTGCTAGGTCTCGAGTTGAGGCCATACCAAAACCTGGTGCACTTTTCATGAATCCCACAATCACAAAGTCGATTTCTGTTGGAGCACCCTCAGTGTTACATCGGATTTCCAAGCTATCTCCAACGGAAACATTCCAAAATGTCCCATAGAATTCACTGATTATGATACCATTTGGTGTTTCTGCTAGAGTTGTCAGTATCGCATCAGACGTTGTTCCAACAAAGCTCGTTTCTTTGAAAATCCCAATATCTCGATACACTGCTGCATCTAATGCTTCAACGTAAAATGCTTCATTTTCGATATATGAAAGTGATTCAACAATGGGAGTAGCAGCTTCAAAACCGGTATAACTAGTGAAAGAGTCAATCCAGTCGAAGGGCATTTCATCACTAGCAATTCTCACATCAGATCCAATTGCATAATTTGCTTCATTTGTGAGGGTGTCTTGAAAGCTAGCAGTCTGTATCAACATCATTGTTGTTGTAGTAAGGGTTAGAGTCAGAATCACCAGCAATGGAATGAATTGCCCCTTACGGCGACGCAAACTCTGGGTTAGATAGAGCTTTTTCTCACCCAGTAATCCTGTAACTCGTTCTGATGCATCAGCAGTCACTAGTCGCATAGCTCGTGATCCCAAGTATGAAGCACCAAAGAGAATCATTGTGAAGATCATGATTTCAAAGAGTGCAGTCTGTCCAGTCGGAACAACTACGATAGGCATAATCAATAGGACCGCAAGTATAGATGCTAATCCAACAGCATAGTACTTGTAAGAAACCTCTTCTGGGATTTCATAGGACATTTTTATTGTAGGTTGACCTATTTCTGTAACATCGATTCTTCTGGAAACATGCAATAGATATGCAGCAGGTAGAAACATTGCAATAGCTGCAGCCAACATCATTGATTGTGAAGGAATCACTAGTTTATTCAGAAACTCTCCATATGCCACAATGTCAAACATAAGGAGGCCAGTTGATGAGCCCATCAAGGGAGCCATAAGGATTGTGAGTCCAATACCCATTCCCAGACCCAAAAATGAGAGTACTAACGATTCCCAAATGAAAGAGGCAAATATCTGGTTGAACGATGCTCCTTTAGCCCGCAAAGCACTGATCTCACCCTTTTTCTGAGAAACTGACGTTTCAGATGTGAAAATCGTCAACATCAAGCTCATGACCATAATAGGTAAGGCAAGAATTATCAAAACTTGGCTCGCAAGAAATGTAGCAATATGAGCTTGTAAATCTTCAATATTATCCAGACCAAGAACAGATAGTTGGTCATCACTCTCTTGAATCTGAGTCTTCACAGATAGCATATTATATGCAGCATTGGCTGCACCACCATCATTCAAAGCTTGGGCCGAACCTCGGACAAAACCGACAGGAGAGAAGAATCCACCTGCAGAAATCGTGTCAACACTCTCTTCACCAAGGTCATCTGTTAGCATGAGAATTGAATCAGTTAGTCCCAACACACCTGTAGGTATACCCATAGGATCCCAATTGTTACGGTAAAGACCGGGATATGATTGTGAAACAATTGTTGGTCGTACAACATTGAATACGCCTACTATTGTAAGATTTCGAATAATCTGACGATTTAGTAGCAATGGGTCAAAGGGTAAAACTGAACGGGGTTCATAGAAATCACGAAGGACATCTACTCCAATGGTAGACCCTATCTCTAATGTAATACCAGTTACATCTTCTGCTGTTTCAATGAAACGTTGTCCAACCAGAATCTGACCTGGCTCCATAGAGAAGTTACCGGTATAAGATAATTCAGTCGACCAGACATCGATGATATCTGGTGTCACTGCTATGACTCGAGCATCTTTGATACCATAAAGGTAGTTCAAGCCTGTTCTTCGATATGCTTCCCATTCTGACGTTACACCATCTATCCGTAGAATACCAACCGTACTAGGCGTTACATGTGCATATTCAACATACGGATTCTCCTGATACTGCGCTTGTGCATCATATAGATGAGAATAATCTGGATTATCGGCAACATTCTGGACACTAAACTGGTACGCATTATTGTTGAAGTAATCATCAACAGCCATTCTTGTGCCGGTTTCAGTCCATGCGAAGACGGTAGTTGGAATTGCGATACTAATTGCAAGAATCAAGGCGATTCCCACATTTCGCACCTTGTAGGTCCTCAATGAACTGAGTGCGTAGCCACCAGCCCACAATCGGTTACCCTTTAGCATTTTTTTGTCTTTTTTAACCATCGTCTTCTCACCTCACATATTTCTAAGTACAACTGCAGGCTCTGTTCTTGATGCCTCTCGAGCTGGTAGGTATGCCCCAATTACCATTGTGGCAATCTGTATCATTAATACGATAAAGAGGAAATTCCAAGGAATGGACGTTGTACCCGCGAGGGTTCTTGAGAACGGCATCATATTGTTGAGCAGAAAGCCCATAATGAAACCAAATACCATACCCAGGAGTATACTGAGAACCAATGACGCCAATACAACACCAGTGAATTCCGAAAATACCATACTCACAATTTGACGCTTTGATCCGCCAATCGCTCGCATCACTGCATATTCTTTCCGTCGTTCTCGTACAACAGAACCAAGAGAGATTGTCAGGGCAAACATGCTTAATGTGAGTGACATTAGAAAACCAAGTGAGAATAGACCTTCCACAGTATTGAGGAAGAGTGAAGTCTGTAAAGATTGATCATGGAGATTATAGGTTTCAGGTGTAACTGGATAAACACCAGGAAGAGCCCATAAAGCAGCCGAAAGTTCAGTTTGATTTGTACCCTCAGCAAGACTAGCAAGAAACAGATTTACAGTTTCAGCCTCTATCTCTTCAGCTGTGAAGTTTAGATTAGTGAATGCATATCCCGAAGCTGATAAGACCTGGTATCCAAAGCCAGCCCCTTGAGCGGATGGAGGAATTTCGCTCACTGAGGAATAACCAAATCCAGGAGCACTATGCACAACACCGACCACAATGAAATCGACGTCCTGTGTTTCACCAACACCACTCATCTCTAGTCGAATCGGGTCACCAGTTGTCTTATTCAAGAAAGTAGCATGTTGTTCACTCAGGATGATTCCATTGGGAATAGCGGCAAGGGCGGATAGAACATCCACGGCATCTTCTTCACCGAAACTAGATTCATCGAAATTACCTATCGCCGCATAGATTGAAGGATTTATCGCCTGTAATTCAATATCTATACCAGGTAGACGCGCCCAAGTACGTAGTACGGGGGTAACTTGCTCCACGCCATCCACTATTGCGAGTGTGTCATTGAATGCAAATTCTCGATCTGTACAAGTGATACGAAGGTCTGCTCCGACAGCATATGTAACTTCACGATCTAGGTCCACCCTAAGACTTTCAGATTGAACTGCAAAGGCAATTGTAGTGGACATTGTAAGGGCTAAGACTACCATGAGAGGGATGATTCTTCCCTTCCGCATTCTCAAATATCCAGCCGAGATGAGATTCTTCTGACCCAATAGAAACGAGAGTTTCTTTGAAACACCAGCCAAACCAACTCGGGAAATTCGAGAACCATTATAGGCAATGAAGAACCAAGCAGCAGTTCCAAGCCCTAGCTCTAAGAAGTAGAAAGTGGGATCCTTTGGTAGGATATTCATGAGAGCTACCACAATAATCAGTAGTGTGACAGATGCTCCAATAGTGAACCCATGACTTTCAACCACTTCAGTTGTGTCTTCTGTTACTTCCATTAGAGTTAGACCAATCTCAGTCTGTGCAGCCTTTCTAGCAAGATAAAGGATGAATAGCATACTTGGAAGAACAGTTAGTGCAATAGCTCGAAGGATTGTTCCACTGGTAAGAACTGTGCTTGAAATATAATAAGAATAAATAGTCCAATCAAAGACCATGAAAGCTGTGGTTGAAGGAATAAGTGGTGCAAATAGTATACTAAACACCACACCCATGATTACAGCCATTGTCGAAATTGCTAAGGTTTCCCAGAGAAATATCATTGACACTTGTGAAAAGCTTCCACCCTTAGAACGAATGATACCAACCTCCACAGTTCGTGGAGCCATGAACGTGTCAGCAGCAAATACTGAGAAGAATAATGCAAGTAGTATCACAGGAAGCGCAAGAATTGAAAGAGCAAGTGAATCAATATAGGCTTGGACTGCTTGTTGCATCTCCCATACTTGGTCTGAACCATCCCATGTGATGTTGTACAGCTCTTGGGCTTGACCGATAACTGAGAAGAGATTACTTGCAATATTTTCAGGACCAGCTGTGGAAAGCGCAGTTGCGGAAACTCGATATAGAGAAGTTGCAGGGAAGAATCCACTTTCAGGCAATGAACTAATCGGTACAGTATCTTGAAGGATCATAATGCTATCTCGCAATCCCAATACTGGATACCGTAAGTTGGTTTGAGCCAGGTTAGCTCTCATCGTGGATGGTAGTGCTCTTTCAATCATGGAATCGGTAGATATTGGATCATAAATACCAACGATACGCAGATCACTTCGAGTCGTTCGCTCAAAAAACCCTATCGTTGCAGGGACTCCTGGGTCATTGCCCATCAGGATGTCTAAATTGATTGTGTCATTCAGCTTCAAGGTGTAATCAAGGAGATATTCAGCTAGGTAGATGAAATAGGCTGAAACAAGAACTTCTCCTTCATGCAGTTCGAAAGATCCCTGAGTCCAAACGTCACGTTCGATAACAGATAGAAAATCGTTGTCAACGAAAATTGTTCTACAATCTTTAATTCCTTCAGTATACATTGACCCTTCAATATCATACATTTTCGTATCTGGATGACTGTAATTCACACTTGACGTTCCATTATTGTGCCCGGCAAGTATACCAACAGTTGAGTTGACTCTGTAAGAACCTTCAATAAATGGGCTCTGCAACATCTGCGCGTCTATTTGGTCCAGCATTGCAGTAGAACCGATTTCTGATTGAATTTGTAATTGAAATGCATTGTCCTCAAGGTGCTCATAGATACTCACATAGACGCCAGTATCACCCCAGACCATCGTAGATGCAAAGAGACTGATACCAAGACTGAGTGTAAGAGCTAGGCTGAATGCACGGAAAGGATTAGCTCTAATTGAGCTAAGAGCATAGGAAAGACTGTAAGCATTGTTCCCTTGAGCTTTGAGTTTTGTAGTTTTTCGAGGTGCGGCCAATCGAATCTCTCCTATGTTGATGTATCTTCGTCAGCGGCACTTGGTTTCCTTGTTGCAACATCGACTTTGCTTGCCTTGAAGAATTCTCCAACCATTTCATCAACAAGCACACCATCCCGAAGGAGTAAAATTCTATCAGCCATCCGAGCAGTTTCTGGGTCATGCGTTGCTGCAATAACTGCGCGATTCTGATTTCTAGCTAAGTTCCTCATGAGATTGATGATTTCTCCACCAGTCTTGTGATCCAAGTCTCCTGTGGGCTCGTCACAAAGTAAGACAGCGGGGTCATTAGCAAGGCTTCTGGCAAGAGCAACGCGAGAACGCATTCCGCCAGATAGTTCATGAGGCATATGTTCTGCTCGATGATCAACCATGACAGTCTTCAGGAGGGCCATAGCTCGAGTTCTACGCTCTTCACCTGGAACATCATCAAGAAGCATTGGAACCTCAACATTTTCTATAGCAGTGAAAATCGGAAGCAGATGCTGGTCTTGGAAAAGAACACCGATCTTGTGACGTCGGACTTTGGACATCTGGTCATCATTGAGTTTGGTGATATTTTCTCCATCAACGAGGATGGTACCAGAAGTGGGTGTATCAAGACCGCCTATGAGATTAAGGAGGGTGGTTTTTCCGGAGCCAGAAGCTCCGACGATAGCAACGAATTCACCTCGATACACTGTGAGATTAGTGCCCTGTAGTACTTTAATGACTCGAGAGCCATCTTCGAATTCTCTTCGTACATCTATACACTCTACTGCGGCCTGCTTATCATCTGCCAAGGGTGATTCACCAGATATCAAAATTGCATGACCCCGTTTTAAGGGAAATGGATTGAGCAGTTTCTGAGAAGTAGGTTAACAATGTTAAGCGAAAATTCCATATGCCAGTCCAACGACTCATAATTCAATATGCGAGTGTTTTCAGTTTCAGGATTTTCAGGCACGGGTAAAACAATTCTCGTCGAGTCGATAGTGAGAGAGATAGTGTCTCAATGATTCTCGGTCATTACTATCAAGAGCTCGCAGCATGAACCGAGTGATAGAGAGGGAACTGATACATCGAAACATCAGAGGGCTGGTGCGTTTAAGAGTTACTTCAAGGGACCTTCAGACAGAGAGAGAGCCCTCAAGGAAATAGTTGGTTCTGATACAGCAGACTTCCTCATTGTTGAAGGAATGAAAACTAGTCCAATCCCGAAATTATGGTGCATTGGAAATTCGCCTGTGGAAGATACTATCCCCACACAAGTGAGAGCTATAATTAGTTGGGATTCAAGTAAGGTGAAAGACAAGTATGGAATCCCAATTTTGGAACCCGCGAATATTGACCAGATTGTGTCAATCATCATAGAGGAAGCAATAGAACTAGACAAGTTAGATGTCTGACAAAAGGTGCGGCTCAGCTACCGTTCATTGTTAATTGTACACACTTGAGGTCAAGCTGTACACCCAGAAACGGCACTGGGCTTGGGTTGTTTAACATACATTATGTTCCGCGCAGCATTCACATCTGCATGAAAGTGTGCATCACACTTGGAGCAATGGAAGTATTCTCCACCTTTTCGCTCAGTTGTAGAGTTTTCACATTCTACACGTATCCCTCTCTTGCCACAAACATGACAGGTCTGAGAAGTCCAAGCAGGATTCACCAACCAGATTCCTCCATTCTTATGACCAAGGGCTTCCCGCCTATAGCGAACACCTGCTATCATCATCCCCCATAAGTTAGTGGAGAGATTCCAGCTGTGCCTTCTCATTCCTCCCTTTCCTTGAAAAGAGCGGAGGTCTTCAAAGTAGAGGGTCTTCACGCCATGCTGTTCACAGAACCACACGGTTTCAGCGGCAACCTGATGAGAGATCTCTTTGTCTAAGCGACGGACTTTGTTCCATACTGACTCCAGCTCTTGTTCCTTCTTGAGGATGATAGATGGAGGCTGCTGCTTAGCATGTTTCTTCTCCCAATTGTTGCGCTTTCTCGCAATCTGTGACATCAATACTCTTGTCTGCTGTCGTAGTTTTTCTCGCTTCTCGAATAGTTCCTGTCTTCCTATCATGGTTTCTTCGTAGGTGTCATCTCCATTCTTTACGGACACTACCATGGAATGTCTGAGTCCTCTATCAATCCCTGCTTTACTCTTTCGAGTTGCTGTAGATGAAAGTGAGGTTTTCAGCATTTCCTCATCAGGACACAAGAAGGGTATGCTCAATGTAACCTTCTTTCCTACAATCTGGATTAGAGGTGGTGCAGACCTTCTCAACTTCTTCAATTCGTTGATTATACTCTTTAGATTTTGAATTCTAACTTCGTTCTTGATAGGTTGTGCTCGTTCTCCAGCAAGCTCGCGAGTGAACCGTTGGAGCTTTATTGTATTCAATAATTGTTGACTCATATCTTCAAAACGAGCAGCTCGATAGTCAAGTTGTATAGCTCGCTGGATATGGCCTTGTTTTCGTGCTTCTTGCGCCTTTCTCCTAGAACGTTTTGCTTTTCGTGGAAACCAATTCAAGAATCTTAGTCGTACTGTTTGACTCTTGTATGGTGAGGGCGTATCAAGCTCATGCCCCAATATTCCTGGAGGTGTTTTGATGTAGACAACTATCTCATTTTCTCGTTCTGTATCCAGCTGGAACCAATACCCCTGCCCAGTAGAATTCTCGGTTGAAGCTGAAAAATCAACTGTGTCTTTTTGGAATGTTGGAGTTATGAAGGGGAATCCTTTCCGTTTCCACTCCGTCACCTTGTCAATTATCAATGACTCAGTCTGAACTCTGTCTAGAGATTTTGTTTCCAATAATTCATGTACATTTTTTCGTTTCTCCCCCTCTTTCAATGGATTGGCTTCCCGAACCGCATCTCTAAGTACTCGTCGCACCTGTCGGCAAGCAGAGAGGGAGTAATGATAGGAACCATTAGACTTCTTCTCAATAGTTTCCTTAACTATTCGAATGAGATCCGAAGGAATTCTTTTGTTTCTCATCAATCGTAAAAGCTGCTCATCATCAGATACAAGGATGTCCAATAGTGCTCTGACGAGTCTTCGTCGCGTATAGTGCGAATAGATTATTCGGGCCGCAGTTTCAAGCGCATTACGATGCAATCTTTCATACACGAGTTTTCCAAATTCATTATCAACTTCCCAATTGAGGCGTATCTCTTTTCGAAGTACAAGATACTTCATTCCCTTACTCGCATCCATTTCTTCACCAAGTGAAGTTATGTAAGAAGAATCTGAGAACACTTTCTCTAGTATGAGGTTTACCGCCTTACGATAGTTAATGAAACTCTGGGACAGAACCGATAAGTCAAGATTAGATAATTTTCGACCACTAAGCGAACGAAGAAGAACAGATGGAACAATAGAAGTTGAAGGGCTTCGACCAAGTCCTTTTCGAGCTATCACTCTATGATAAGAATTCAATGTGAATTTCTGGACAAGTTCTAATTGACAATAGTTGGATTACACACGAATTAACTCGCAAAGATCCCACAATTTCACAAGTAAAGTCTGATTTGAAGTTCTGTTCAAAGAAATACTACTATAAACCAGATTGGTACTCCAAAACGATTGGTGCATATATGGTAGGTGCACATGGAGGCTATGTTACTGGAACTCAAGAAATATATTGGAATTGTAATGGTGCAAGTGTGTATTCGAGTGATGTTAGAAGTTGCTGGATATCAACAGATACTTACTACTGTCGTCCTGATTCCTGTATCATCACAGGTCTTTCATGTTATAGCCTCTATTATACTACTATGGGTGATGCATTTATGGATTTCAATGCTCGGGCATATGTTGGAGGTCCAGATTTAATATCTGGGAATCAAAATGAGTTTGTCGAGAAATTCTGGGGCGACAATCTTGCCATAGGTAACACAGACATAGACTATGCACTTGCTCACTCAGGTGTTACTGCGTACCAATTTGATTGTTATTACGCATCGTACGGTGTTCGAACTTTGCCCAACTAGGTATGATTGATATACAAGGAATACGAAGCTGGTTAGGATGAATAAGAATCACCAAGAATCAAAGAAATTCCATTCCTCCACAAAATATCGAGGTATGATGGCTCTAATCCTCTTGATATTCTTGATTGTGGTATCATCCGAACAGGCTTCTTCATTTTCAACCGGTTTACAGGAGAGTAGATCTATTGCAATTCCTAGTGACCAAGTACTTCATGAGAGTATTACAATTGATTCTGACAGCGATTTCATCGCACAAGGATGGCCTGGAAATGGGAGCATATCAAACCCGTACCTAATTGAAGGACTTGCAATTATGTCAGATGATGATTGCGTCAAGATATCCAATACCAGCAGTTATTTTGTCATTCGAAATTGTTCGTTTTCATGGATGCTTGATCATCATGGAACTGGTGTATATTTGAGAAATGTAACTCACGGAACTATCGAATTGTCTACAATGTCCGGTCTTGGAGTTGGAATATACGACCGACATAGCACCGAAAATGTGTTCCGTAACAATACAATCGAAGACGCATGGAATGGAATTGCTATTGAATCCTGTAACAATAATGTTGTTTCTAACAATACAGTAACAGGAAATCGTAGAGCAGATGACATTCATATCTCTATTTCTCGGAATTGTTTGGTTCTTGGTAATTTCGTGAGGGGTATTTCTCTAACATGGTCTATTAACTGTACAGTAGGACACAACTCTGGTCTTATAGAAGGATTGAATATTTTTGGTGAAAACCTAACTCATTGGCTTCATCAGATTCATGATAATTATTTCAATGGAACGATACTCGGTTACTTCAGAGATACTTCTGACTCAATTATCGATGGTACTCTTTATTCTCAGTTGATATTGGTCAATGTAACAAGAGCAATGATTAGCGGTGGAGTATTTCAAAACCTTTCGATGGGAGTGCAGATCATTGATTCTGCAGATTGCATCGTGTCAGATTTTGTTTCTAAGAATAATTTCAGAGTAGGTGTCAATATCGAAAACTCGTATAATTGTACTATTGTAAATGGTAGCATAGCAGAACATCTGATAGGTGTGTCTGTTTCGTCTTCTGAGAGGACCGGAATTAAAGGAACTCAAATGAATAACAATTCTTTTAGTGGCATCGAAGTTCTCTCTTCTAATAGTTGTCATTTTATTGAAAACACTATATCGAATGGTAGGAGCGGCGTTTCAATCTACATGTCGAATAATTGCACACTGTCTGAAAATGATATCTTTGGAAATGATGTAGGGGTTGAGTTATGGTCATCAAATTACACTCTAATTACTAATAACATCGTGCATGAGAATGAGATTGGAATCTTATTGAGCTCGACAACATCACATAACTTGATCTATTGGAATTCCTTCATTTCGAACACCGATAAGAATGCAGTTGATGATGGTATTTTCAATGTCTGGGACGATGGTATAAGCAGAGGAAACATCTGGAGCGATTACCAGGGGCCTGGTCCATACATAATCCCAGGAGAAGCTCAGAGCATTGATAGATTTCCGAATGTACCAGTTTTTCAAATCCCATATGAAATGATTCCAGTCTTATTCATCATTATAATTGCGTTAGTATTGATATATTCTCAGAAAGATCGATTTCATACACCGCAGGGATAAGCAAGGTAGAACCCAATATTGTAGAGGTCATGTCAATCTCGTGGTCTATCACAAGGAGCGACTGAGTGCCCTCTGTCCCCTAAATCTTTCGAATCTTCATACTCCAATAGCATGATGAGTTTTACTCCGTAGTCTGCTAGGATGCGTTCAAGCAAATCCACATCGAAGCGAGCTAGTGGGTTTTGTAAATGCAGTTGCAGCTTTGGACTGGACCAAGAAAACAACTCGTTTCTAAGAAGGTGACCCGATAGTATCTATCGGGTCGTGGGCTCAGCTACCCCTAAGGTCGATCATAAGTTCATAATCTCATAAAGGAGTTCATCACTGCCGCGATGCACTAATCTGACCATTAGGATAATAGTCTTGTCAATTGACACGTAGAAGTGGAAACACAATACTCATCATGGTATTCGTTAGATTTGACCTGATGAAAACCCTCACTGTTGATAGATTCAGTCTCTTCGATACAATAGAAAGTGGCCAAACGTTCACCTGGACTCGTGAGGGAAATGGGTATGTAAATGCAGATGTGGGTCAGGTCGTCTACGTTGAACAACAAGAGAATCAACTACTCTATGAGTCATCATCGCACCCAGTAGATTTGGTCAAACTCTTTCGACTTGACGACCCTCTTGATGAAATCCAAGCAGAAATCACTCGAACAGGATTTATGCAAGAGAGTATTGATTTTGCACCAAATCTCAGGATTGTCAGTGATCCTCTAATTCCGTGTCTTTTCTCGTTCATCAGTTCAATTCAGAAAAATATTCCAGCAATTCATACACTTATGAACAAGATAAGGAAGAAGTGGGGACCATCCTACGATTTCCGAGGAAAAACGTTCTTTGGATTTCCTTCTCTTAAAGACCTCTCAAATGCCAATATTACTGACTTTGTAGGGCTCAATGCAGGATATAGGTCTAAGTTCTTTGTGAAAACAGTTGAATCAATGAATAAAGGAGATGTAACCGAAGAGCAACTCAGAACTATGACTTACTCTGAAGCTCATGAAACTTTGAAGACGCTTCATGGAGTTGGTGATAAGGTGGCTGACTGTGTATGTCTCTTTTCACTAGGATTTCTTGAAGCCTTTCCAATTGATGTGTGGATAGAGAAGGTGATCCAAGAACATTACCCAATCTTTGAGATAGAAGGAAAGGCCTACAAGAAGAAATCAGCGACTGCCAGGAAATACTTTGGACAATATGCGGGATATGCTCAGGAATATCTCTTCTATTATTCAAGGTGCAATGGTGTAAAACCTAGTTATTAGAAGAACTGTTTCTTGTCTTTCTTCTGGGCATACCAAGAGTGATTGGTGATATTCTTAGATACTTCCCAGGCACGAGTACTATAGAAGCCTAAGGGATTGAGAACATACTCGCATAATGGATCGAAAGTAACGCCTGAGTATACAGGACACAGGTTGTTTGTCTGGAGTTTTTTACACCCAGTTGGAAAATATCCTTGAACTTCCGCAGTCATTGACCTCTTTGATGCAATGTGATCAACCTGATACTCAATCAATCGATTATCTTTGTCAGGCGCATGGCCAAATACACGATTGACGTCTTCTTCGCTCATTCCAATTCGCAAGAGGAATGCAGCAAGTGCAAATCGCGCATCATGAGCTAGATTGACGTGGCCACTTATCGAATCATCGTACATCTTCTGTATACAGGGAGGGAATGCCGAATTGACTTGGCCATCAATCTTGAAGGGTGTTGCTTGTCGAATATGACCCTTCATCTCAGTTTCTATTCTTTGTACAGCTTCAGCCAAACGCTCAGGTAATCTAGGAATGTCAAGTCTTCCAAACATAACAATTTGCTTGAACTTTCCAGAAACCAATCTGTTCAGTTCGCGTCTTCTAATTAGTGCCCATCCATTGTCAATATAGCGATTAACAAGCTTCCATTCTTCAGCATGAAAATCAGGAGCAACTTCCAAGAAGTCATTGAAGTGAATTTTCATATCAAAGGTTTTTATCTGGATGGGTAATTTTGCTCTTTCATTAAGACCCCCCACAGTTTCAACTTCCCAACCAAAGGAGCTCTTACAGAGATCGACAACAAACTGATCGTCTTCTTTGGCTAGTTGCTTATTGACAGATTTGGATTCAGCCTCAGCCTGTCGAGCGCGAAGCTGGGGGTTTGCAATCTCCTCTACTATGAGTCGAGCTGTAGGATAAATCAGAACCTCTTTCTCATCACGTAAGTTAGGCAACTCAATTTCATCATGAGTTAGTGCTGAGTAAACACGCTTCTCAGCGGCTTCGATGATAAAGAGATTTTCAGGAAGGTCTAGTAGGTCAACCAGATCTCCGAGGTCGCGAGCATATTTTTGAGAAGTATGCCGGGCTTCCTGGGAAAAGGGATATTTCAATGGCTGAACAAAGCTAGACATTTTGAACCCTCTATACTATTCTTTACCTATTGAAGGTAGGTCGATAATCATCCACATGACGATCATAGAACTTCTTTCCACAAGCAGCACATTTGAACATCTGGATTCCTCTTCGCATTGCCCAACTATCCAAGATCCTATTCACTCTGGTACTTTGACAGTGTGGACAATGTAATTCAGCTTTATCGTATGCCCATGGGGACTTCTTCCGGTTGGATGACATGCGATTTCCAAAACCTTTCAATTTCTATTTATCTAATTGCTTCTTATGTTCAACTACAAAGATGCGTATATCATTAACGACTGTCCAGTTCATCTCATTTTCTTCCGAGAATGAAGTCTGCTCGCAATAGGAGACTCAAGAATTCATTGAGACATTGTCGTTGAATTTCTGGGTCGCTGTATAGCTTCATCAGCACAGCTCCTCGATCCTCAATATCGTGAACTGTGACTTCATTGATTACCTTGTACGCTGCATTTGGTCGTTCGACCCATCTACATAATTCTTCGAGTTCTTGGCTTAGGAAGAGGACAACTGGAGTCTTTCTCTTACCATTTACTTTGAACTGCTGGTGATACTGTGCGTTAGCATCACTATCAAGAATATGCAACTCGATCTTTGGACCAACATCTTCCATCCTAGCTAGGATAGGGATAATACCTGCCGAATCGCCACATCGATCTGTTCCGATCACAAGTATACGAATGTTGTTCTGAATGCTTCCAAGAGTTTCTAAATCGGTTTCATTAAGTTGAAGGTCATTGTAACGAGCCTTCATCATTTCTACGTGTTCTCGTGCTTTTGTTAGGAATTTCTTGTAGGTGATTGCTGTATCCCACTCTGCATTCTCTGCCATGTGATTCATCTCTAAATTTGTGAAAGAATTCTTTTGGGTGAACCCAACAAGATAGTATTTGCATGAGAACGAATAAAAGGATTGTTCAGGGCACTATGAGTAGTTTCGGGCATCTGTCGGACTTTTATTACTTTGAGGTACTACTAATAATCATGACCGAAAGCACGATGGCATACTGCGGCCTTGACTGTGCGGTGTGTCCTGCTCATCTGGCCTGGAAGAATGACGATAATGAATTGAGAGAGAAACAAGCAAAGGAATGGGGTAGTCCTGAGTATCCAGTCACACCATCTGAGATTAACTGTGTTGGATGCAAGGTAGATGCGCAACCCAAATTCAAGTTCTGTGCATCTTGTACAGTCAAATCATGTGCTAGCAAACGTGGTGTAGAAACCTGTGCACACTGCGATGACTACGGGTGTGATATTCTTGAAGGATGGCTTGCAAAAGCTGGAGATGAGCTAAGAAAGAAGTTAGACACTATACGTGCAGCGTTATAGATAGTTTCTAGGAAGTTTATCAATCAATGAAACGAGCAGGAGTTGCAGATCTCAAACTTCATCCAGGCAAAGCGCCACATTGGTTAGTCAAACGAATGATACCGATGGCAAATGCCCTTTGCAAAGTTATTGTAGATGATTATGGTACTGCAGAGCTACTCAGAAGATTAGCAGATCCTGTTTGGTTCCAAGCACTATCAAACGTCTTGGGATATGACTGGGATAGTTCGGGATCAACAACTGTCACCTGTGGAGTATTGAAATCAGCCCTAGCCTTTGAAACTCATAATATGGTAGGAATTGGAGGAAAAGGCATTGCGTCAAAGAAAGTACCAACGCAACTTCGTGCATTAGAGGACTACGGACTGGATGGAGCAGGTCTAGTAGATATCAGTAAGGCTGTCGCCAAAGTTGACAATGCAGGAGTTCAGGATGGATATCAACTCTACCAACACCTCTTCTTCGTAGACGCTGAAGAGAATTGGACCGTGGTTCAGCAAGGGATGGATTTCAAAAGTAATGATGCACGAAGATATCATTGGACAGCTGAAGAAACTAAGAATTTCATTGATGAGCCCCACACTGGTCTGATATCAGGCGAGGTAAGAGATACTACTCTCGATATGACATCCAAGTTGTCACATGAGTGTCGCAAGGTCAGCATGGATATCATCAAAGAAGACCCAGCAAGGATTAGGCGATACTTTGAGGACATCAAAGCATATGGTGAAACGACTCTTATTCCATGGGTGGAGGATGAACAAGATGTAGTCATGCCTTCATACAAAGTCGTTCCCACCCGAATGAATTGGAATGCAGTTCGTAAGGCATATGAAACACCCCCGGATAATTATGAGAGGATGATGTTGACCGACGGATTTGGTCCTGCCACTATTCGAGGTCTCTCACTCATATCTGAGATGATATTTGGTACTGCACCATCATGGTCAGATCCGGTTCGTATGACTTTTGCATTTGGTGGCAAGGATGGTGTTCCGTTTCCAGTTCCAAGGAAGGACTATGACAAGGCAATCGAGTTCATGGAACAGACAATAAACGAAGCTAAGATGGGTAGGCGTGAAAAGATTCAGGGTCTCAAACGATTACGTAAGTTCGCTCCACCAGTACTCAGAGAAGATTTGGTTGCTGCATAGACAAACCAAAGAACTCAATTTACCCTTTTTCCAACTATAGATTACTATGATTGAGATTGTTCCCTACAACGATGACATAACTTGTATCAAAACTGCAACCGAACAGGATGGTCATGCTATAATGTATGTTTATTCGTTCCTCATTAGAGATGCACTATTTGACGCAGGAACTGGAAATGCCCTCGAGGAGTTTGAAGAGTTTGTCAGCAAGAATGAGATCAATCATGTGTATATATCCCACTCCCATGAAGATCATGTTGGATGCTTGCATATCTTTGATGGGAAAGCGAAAATCTATGCGAATGAGATGACTGAGAAGGATTTGAGAGAACCTCAGACAATAGGGGAGTTCTTTGACTTTGTATGGGGACAACCAAAACCTGTTTCGAACATTACGACTTTGCCGGACACATTCTCTATTGGAAACATAACGTTTGAAGTGATTCCTTTACCTGGCCATGCAGCAGATATGGTTGGCTTCTACGAACCTGAGAAGAAGTGGTTCTTTTCATTCGACTCTGTGCCATTACCTTCAAAGAAAAGAATCGCGATGCCTGAAGAGAACATCCCCTTGATGGTTGCAACAATGGAAAAGATTCGCGATATGGATATTGAGATTCTGTTCGACTCTCATAGGGGGCCTATTGACAATCCACGAGAGCATATTCAGACTCGAATCGATTACATCAATATGATTGGAAAAGAGGCACGAGTTTTACACGAATCTGGAAAATCTATTGAAGAAATTCAGGAATCACTTGGTCTCGAGGGTCCATGGTATTTGGAAATGACAAAGGACCGGTTTGGTATAGACATCTTTCTCAAATCAATTCTCTTTGACAAAGTTGAGCACTGATGTACTAACGCTTCTTCTTTTTCTTCTTCTTCCGTCCTTCATGACGGCTTGAGAAAGTTCTGGTCATCTTCTCTTGTTCTCGCGCTACCTTTGCAGCTTTCTTCAATCGACTGCAGTTAATTCGTGCAGCACGACCTAGAGTGTTGGTTCGTTCGGCTTCTTTCTTTTCACCAATCTTCTTGTACAACTTACGAGCATTTTCCCATGCTTCAGCCGCACTGCAAAAATCATCTAATCGAGCGAATGTTGTAGCCAATGCATCATAGGCATCAGGATCATTCTTGACAATATCAGTGAGGTTGGTCAAGACCTTGCTAGCCTCTTCCCACTTCTCTTGTTCCATCAGAATCAAGCCAAGATTGCGCATTGCTGTGGGGTATTTCTTTCTTCGATTGATTGCGCGTCTGAGATGTTTTGCTGCATCGGATAATTTCCCGTCTTTGTAAGAAACCATACCCATTGTATTCTCAACGCTGGCATCAGTAGGATCCAACTCAGAGGCTTTCTTCAACGACTTCATAGCAGCTTTGTGCTTCCCAGCTCTCAGATTTATATCACCACGAATGAGCCAGGCTTCTGGATTCTTTGGTTCTAACTTTGTAGCAGTTTCCGCAGACTTGAGTGCAGGATCAAACTGCCCATCCATTGCTAACGCAATTGCTCTTCGTATGAATGCAGGAACCAAATCATCCTTGATCTTCAACGAATCTTCGTAGCTTGCGATAGCACCTTTGATATCACCAACCTCAAGTTGTAGGTCTCCCAATCGGAGCCAGATTCCCCATTCCTCTTTGGAGAGCTCACTCATTTTCTTGTAGATATCGAGCTCATCTTGAGTTCTACCTAATGCTCTGAGTGCTAATGCTTTGTCCCTCAATGTATCGATTTCATCAGGCTTGAGTTTCAATGCCCTATCGAATGATTTGAGAGCTTCACCTGCTTTCTCACGACCTAGTGTAAGTAGGACTCTTCCTCTATTAGAGTGGGCAGCAGGTAATTCTGAGTCAAGCTGGATTGCCTGGTCAAGACAACGAAGTGCTTCACCATATTCCTTTCTCTGAGCGTGGAATACCCCCTTCACATTCCAAGCAGAAGCGTCTTGCGGATTCTCACGTAGATAGGCTTCTACACTTGCTAAGGATTCTTCAGAATTCTCCATGACTATTCAGACTCAATCAAGAATGAATTGCTCAAAAGAGTTGAGTTCTATCCTACGAAGGATACAAGTGTGTGAATATGGTTCTATGATATACGATGAAAATCGAAGGACTTGACGCACTCATCTTTGATCTAGGCGGAACTCTATACGAACCCAGCTCCGATATCTGTAGTCTGACAAAGCAGTTCATGTTTGATGTGAATATTCAAGGAGCAGATAGTCTCACAGATGATAAGATCAAAGAGGCACTAGTAGCTGCAAATCAGTGGCTCTGGGATTATATGGTTGAGAACAATGTCGATATGCATTGGGAACCAACAACAAAAGAGTGGATTGAATATGACATCCTCCTGCTCAAGGGTCTTGGATTTGGAGAAAATATCGATTCTCATGCAATCGAGTATCAGAAAAGATGGGACAGGTTCTTTGACGAACTGAAACAACCTCTCATCGATGGTGTTCACGATACTCTTCAGGAACTACAGCAAAGAGGATTCAAGTTGGGAGTTGCATCCAATAGATATTCTGACCCTAAAAAAACACTACAGACCGATTCAATTTACGATCTATTCGGAAGCATAGAATATACTGGAGTTCCAGGTTATGCTAAACCGTCACCATTCATGCTCCTTCGTGTTGCAGAGGAACTTGGAGTGAATCCACGAAAGTGTGCCTATGTTGGAAATATTGTTCAGTACGATTGCGTTTCAGCACAACGAGCTGAGATGCTTCCAATACTTCTTACATGGGTGGACCCACAGGAAGTCGATAAGGTCACAACTGATGTTGTAATCATTGACCATATCGCAGACCTGCTAGAAATTCTCAGATGAAATTATACGAGCTCTTATACTCCATCTACATAGATGATTATGAAGGACTAGGTAAGTGGGCTAGTGCAATAGCACGAAGCACGCGACTGAAAGCCTGAAAGAAGAATCCTTCTTCTAAAGGGAAGTCCTTACTCTCCATGAAGGAACCAACATCGGGTTCTGGAAAGTCCGCGGCTTTTCACTTTGTCCAATCGGACCTTGCCAGTTTCAGTGATGGGACTTGCAAGAGTGATAATGACCCCGCCGTGGTAAGAACTGTGGAAACTCTCTCTGTTGCTGGAAGTGATGGTCCTACAAACAAACAGGAGAAAGAAGCCGGGTCTTCAGGAGGGATCCCATCCCGATGAACGTTGACAAAGCTCTTGCTAAGTCAAGCATTTTTTCGAAAATGCTGGATGGTGGTAACACTAGTAGGAGAAGGGTGGAACACAGAAGTAGCTTGAAGTTGAGTGTGTCAAACACTATACCTTTAAGATTCAGGTCAGATCTTCATTATGATGGACTCTAATGGAGAGTTCATCAGGTGAACAGAGTTGAAACTGAAAGTTCTTTCATTGGCATTCGCATTGATTCTAGTTTGCTCATCAATACCACTAGCTGTAGAAGCTCAATCTAATCATGCTCTAGAATGGGGAGTAGATGTTGATGAGGAGTTCACCTATGTGCTGCAGAGAGCATATTTTGCAGATCCAAGCTACATACCAGGCTTTGCCGTGAATTTGCCATTCGTTTCAGAAATGGTGGTTGGAGAGAAATACACACTCAAGGTTGCAAACCTTGATGCAATTCCATCTTTAATCAATGAATCTTCACAAATGCCAGGATCACTTTGCGATATTGAGAGAGCAAATGATTCCTTATCGATTCTTACAGAACAACTAGATTTTGTTATTCCGATCGGTGATTGGGATTTTGTCAACCAAATAACTAACCTTACAGGCTTGACACTCGTAGATACTACCGATGAGTGGGGAACGCTGGGAGTTGGTTCATATCGCGCTGCTGATGGTAGTGTTATTACAATCACTATTGATATCAGATTTGAGAAAGAGAATGGAACTCTGAATTATATGAGGCACCGATATTCAACACTGGGAACTGATGTGATCGACATAATTCTAGTCAACTGGCATACAGGTATGCCCACTATTGCTGCAGCGGAAATCCAATTGACAACAATTCTCATCATTGCAATAGTAGCAGTAGTAGTTACCATCGTGTCTATTTTGGTATATCAGGGTTATAGAAGTAAAAAGCCTGTTGTTCAGAAACTTGGAGAATAGCAGCAATGAAACCTCCAAAAGATGAGATCATCAAAGTCGAATGCAAAGATGAAGACACTGTACTGAACCTATCTGTCGGTGATGAGTTCTATTTCCAGTTTCATCGACATGGTTCAGTTGGAGAAGATGCTGAATTTACTATCGAGGATGATTCAATCATCTCCCATACAGATACTGAAACCGAGTATCTACATCCTGAACACATGAAGAAACCGGGTTGGACAGGAGGAGATGCAGAAAGGGGGAAGTGGTTCTTCAAAGCATTGAAAGCTGGAGGAACAACTCTCAAGATAAATGTCCTATTTCGATTTGAAGTTGAGAGTTCATGTACAATCACAATAGTTGTGAAATAGTAATCACTTAGTTGCCCACACGAATGAATACTGGGCAAAGTACAACAATTCTTCATCCTTCTGAAAAGCCACTCTCAAATCATCAAGACCTTTCTCATAGTCTTCCTTGCTGATTTTATGGAGCATTGAGAAACCTCGCTTCTCTATGGTTTCAAGATATTCAGGGCCAAGACGGACTGGCTTGTATGTATAGTCCTTTGGATTCACTTTACTGAATCCAACACTTCTGAGCTGTTCTTCAATCTCACCAATATCTGGATAGCGTTCCTTGTCCACTGCAGCAGTTCCAGGAAAGAAGCGAGAGGTCACACGATTATCTATCTGATGATGAGCTTGTGTGACAATACAGAGGAGTCCAGTTGTCTTTAGGACTCGATGAATTTCCTGAAAAGTCATTAGAATGTCGGGAAGATGATGGAGAACTTCAGTCATATAGACATAATCGAAAGTGTCTGATACAAAGGGGATATTATCAGCAGGTGCTTGCACAAGAGGAATGTGACTCTCTTTTTCATTTGCTTTCTGAAGCATTCCATATGAAATATCGAGACCAGAAACACGAGCGGGTATTGTGGAGGATAGCAGTATCGTATTGTTCCCAGTTC
>JAEOSL010000058.1 GCA_016840385.1 Candidatus Thorarchaeota archaeon
TATCGAAGTCTTGATTGATCATGTTTTATACGATACATTGGAGGGATCGGAAACCGAAACTTACATTCTTGCAGAGAATGGACAATGGCATAACATCACTATTGTTGCTTATGATGAAGCAATGAATGTTGGCGCTGATAATGTAACAATATATTATGATCGACCAGGACCTGCGATTGGGATTGTCGTTTCTCACGTAGAAAACCGTCTGGATAGTGTTCGTGATTTGTATCAATCACTTGGTCACATTGTTATCTGGATGGATGAGAAGCTAACGTTATATGACCTTGACCTCTTTGATATAATTTTCATCGCAAGTCCATCCGATAGAGATGTTAATTGGACAACTTCTGAAGTAACCGCTATGGAAACATATCTGTCAAATGGTGGAAAATTAGTAACTGTTGGTGATTCATGGTTATCATCATCCTTAAAGAAAATATTAGAACCATATGGGATTGAATTCACTGATGAAACATCTGAGACTCATTCTGTTACGACGAATTTTGATACTTCACATCTACTCATGACTGATGTATCAACCTTATACCTGCCATCTCTTGATAATACATTTGAAGTTAGCTTCCCTGCATGCGAGCTTTTTGGAACACAAGATGGTTCCGAGGAGTTTGGAGTTGTAGTAGATTTGGCTGATACAAAGATACTCTCTCTCTGCTATGGATTTGACTTCTTTATAGACTCAGATGACAATATGCTACTCTTTGAGAATATCCTTGACTATTGGTTGACCGTTGACACACATGATTTAGAAGCTTATGTTGGAGTGGCAGATGTAGTAGGTATTGATACAGATGTTGAGATAGATGTACATGTGATAAACAATGGATTATCCACTGAAACAAGCTTTACACTACAACTATGGGTGGAGGATTCTCTAGAAGGTAGTGTGGGTATTGGATCCCTCGATTCAGGTGACTGGACAACGTTAACAGTTCCTATCTTCATAAGCTTTACAGGTTCCATAAATATTACAGCTTATGTCACACCAGTGATGGGAGAAATAAACATTGCAAATAATATTCATACGAAATTTGTAGATGTATTTCAATTCAATATAATTAGTCCTAATAACTTGGATAGTGTTCAGGGTGGACTTGTTTGGATCAATTACACATGTAGTGACTTTTCCAACCTTGAAAACATCACAGGAATTGTCAACGCTGTGGAAATATTCCATATCACTACGAACGTATTTGAAGTCAGTGAAATAATGGTTCCTGTCTTTGAAAATGGTACAAATATCATCACTTTGGTAGGAACATGGTCGAACGGTATTCAAGCCAACGATACAGTATCTGTGGACTCATACCAAGTTGTCCCCTTGTTGAATCCGATTCCTGGAGACTACTATGACATGAGGATTGAAGTGGGTGGCATATACTCACAATATTTCAATTTCACCTTTACTAATTGGATTTCTGAGTTTGAGATAAACTGTACAATGGTCATTGGAGTGTTTATGGGATCTTGGCAGGTTTTCCCAAGTTGGCTTGTGACGAATGTTCTGAATGGATATATCTCACAAGTATCAACGGGTCTCCCTCCCCAATTAGACTGGACTCACAGACGTCTATTGATGATGCCAAGTTTCCCATCGCCAGAGGTGACACCATATTCAACAACGATTGATATCCCCACTAATTCTCGCGCAGCGATGGGCATGAAATCTTGCTGGATGGACTGGAATATGGTCTTTACTGTGGTAGACATTGGTTCTTGGAATGGGTATGAAATCCTGATTCTGACTAGTGTCATTAGCCCTTCAGCACTTAACATGTCAATACTGTCATGTACTGGTTTAACTGTCGGGATCACACAAGACCTGGGTCCCAGTAGTATGTATGTTGGTAATGTTGTGCGTACTAATTTACTACCACCTGCAGACCGAGCTCCAATAGTCAATCACCCTGTTGACACTGATGTTCCTGAGGGAATTGGTTTCCTCAGTATAGAATGGGTTGCATCGGGAAACTATCCTACAACCTATGAAATCTACATCAATGGTTCACTTGAACAGACAGGTTCTTGGTATGCAGGTCAGATTATTACGTCACCTAATACATATCTCATTCCTGGTTGGTATAATTATAGCATTGTTTTCTATGATAACAACGGTCAGTACATAATGGATACTGTTAGGGTTGATGTTGAGGATACAAACGATCCAGTAATAGACAGTCCTATCGACACACAACTTGAGGAAGACATGATTGGATGGATGATTGTTTGGAATGCTCATGATGATGGTCCTGTGAACTATACAGTGCTACACAATGGTACTGGAACCACACTGTCATGGGATGGAGGACAGATAATGTTCTCGTTGGACGGATTTGCAGCTGGAATTCACAACTTTACCTTGGTTGTCTATGATTTAGGCTCCCATATGGCGTTTGATACAGTAATAGTGACTATTGAACCTGCTGCGGCACCCGCAATCGATTCGCCTACAGATATTGCATTTGAAGTCGGTGAGACTGGCCACATCATTAATTGGACAGTATCGGATACTTACCCATTTGAATGGGAGCTGTACATCAATGGAATAATGAATGGTTCCGATTTATGGGTTGGAGCTAATCTTGTCTTTGATGTTGATGCACTTGCAGCAGGCACACACAACTGCACATTGGTTGTGATTGATGAAGCTGGTCATGAATCATCTGACACGGTGATGGTTGTTGTTTCAGCAATTGTAACAACTACTACGACTACAACCACAACCACAACCACAACCACAACAACCACAACCACAACGACGACGACTACAACCACTGAAACAGGAATTCCTCCAGAATTGATGAACTTGATTATCATCGGTTCTCTAGGAGGCATTGTGATAATAATCATCATTGTTGTATTCCTGCGGAAGAAGTGAAATTTGAAGAACCAATAGAAACAACCTGATCTGAGAAGTGCGGTTAGATTCACGTTTAACCGCCCACTTCTTTTTTTTGTAAGAATTACTTTGAGCCTAATATTCATGAAACCTGAATAGAATTCTCTATCACCATTCAGATACTTTAAAGGCGGCCTGAGCAATTTCATATCTGCTGAAATTGGAGTTCTCAATATGAGTAACAAACTATTGGTTATCATTTCTTCTGGTGATCGTGAAAAAGTTCTCACCGCACTTATGTATGCAAAGAATACTATCAAGTTTGGATGGATTCCAGATGTTCGAGTCATATTCTTTGGCCCAGCTGAAAATCTCTTAGCAAGTGATACTGATGTAAAAGGGTCTGCTGCAGAATTAGCAAATTATGGTGCTCCTATTGCGTGCAAGTTTCTATCGGACAGAGATGGAATTTCAGAGCACATTGAAGCAATTGGTGTGGAAGTTGATTTTGTTGGCACTATCATTGCAGACTTGATAAAAGATGGATATGTTCCCATGGTGTGGTAAATGCTTAGTTACCTTGCTCATCTTCCAAAGGTGCTAACCGCCACATAGCTCTTTGCATTATCTCAACCAGCGAGGGATGAATATGAATCGAATCTATCATTGGTTGATATGTTCCCTCGGGTGTATTCATCAAAGTAGTAATTTCTTGAATCATAATTGGCGCATGTGGACCTACAACGCTAGCTCCTAGAAGTTTCTTTGAATCTGCATCTACAATTACTCTGACAAGACTTGGTGGTGCAGCGATTGAGAATCCCTTGACCGAGAAATCATAATCCGCATTTGCGACAAGCAATTTACGTCCAGAATCATTGGCTTCACGCAACGTCATACCAACTGCTGCGATCGTTGGATACGAGAAGATACCTCGCGCAATAGCATGATATGGCATCTTTTTCATTTCACTCTCAGGAGCATTTTCCAAAGCCTTTGTTACATTGTGCCAAGTAACTTGTGCCTCTTTGTTGGCAACATGTCTGTATAGATGACGCCCTAGTATATCACCAAACGCCCAAATTCCCTTCTTGCTTGTTCTGAAGTAATCATCAACGATAATCCATCCCTGGTCATCTACAGCAACTCCAGTTTTTTCAGGTTGAACTAGATCTGCGTTAGAACGTCTTCCTGAGGCTATTAGCAGAACCTCACCTTTGTACTCCTTAATCTCGTCTGTATTCCTATCTCTTGCAACAGCGCACTTGAAACCGTTCTCTTCTTTGACTTCGATGACCTCATGATTGGTTTCCACAGTCATTCGTTTAGAGAGTTGGTCACGGAGCAGGTCTGACACATCGTGATCTTCATCCTTGATCAAGTAAGGATTCCGTCCAAGTATAGTGACATCTGTTCCTACTGCTGAAAAGAAGTGTCCAAATTCTGCAGCAATATATCCTCCGCCGACAATAATCATGGATTTTGGTTGTTCCATTAAATTGAGCGCTTCGTCACTAGTTACATACTCGACATCATCGAGACCCTTGATATCTGGAATTAGGGGTCTAGATCCAGTTGTTATGAAAATATTATCCGCGGTGATTTGTTGATCATTAATTTCAATAACATAATCGTCAACAAATTTTGCGGTTCCTCTGAACCAGTCTACGCCTTCGGCACTTTCAAGTCCCTTCTCCTGCTCGATACTCCAGTCGTCAACCTTCTTTCTCATCCGTTCCATAATCCACGGATAATCAATACTTTCTATCTTTGTCTTTACACCGAGAGAGTTTAAGGCATCTAATTGTACGATATAATCTGCTACAGATGTCAGAATCTTGGTAGGAATACATCCGCGATTCAAGCAGGTTCCACCAAATGGGCCATTCTCGATAAGCGCCACTTTTAGCTTCGCCTGATGAGCTGAAAATGCAATCTTTACACCTGCCCCGGATCCAATAACTATTATATCGTATTTATCCATAATTTTAAGCTTTTTTATCTTAATATTAAGTATAGTGGTGGTGTTGTTACAATCTGTACCTTAAATTGTATTCAGCTGTGAGATTTTGTTACAATTTGAAACTCAATGATTATGCTCGTGATGTCCCCCAACTGGGGCCATTCTTCCAAAAGCACGCTGGACAACTTCAGGAAGTGCAGGATGAATATGCATCGCCTGGAACATTGGATAGTACGTTCCATCTCGTGTGTACATCAAATTCACGATTTCTTGGATGAGGATTGGCGAGTACGGTCCAACAATGCTTGCACCAAGGATTCTCTTGCTCTCTCCATCTACAATAACTCGAATCTTACTTGGTGGATCACCCATTGCAAATCCTTTTGCTCCAACTGAATAATTAGCTTCACCAACGTAAAGTTGAAGCCCTGAATCTTCTGCTTCTTTCATGGTCATACCTACAGCTGCGATTGGAGGATAAGAAAATACTGCACGTGGAACTGCATGGTAATCCATTGTCAAGAATTCTTTCTCTTTGTCATTGTCAAGAACTTTGGATAAGTTGAACCAGACAATCTGTGATTCATCATTTGCAACATGTCTGAATTGATATTTACCAATTGCATCTCCAAAAGCCCAAATTCCTTTCTTACTTGTTCTGAAGTATTCATCTACAATTACCCATCCCTGGTCGTCTGTCTTTACACCAGTCTTCTCAGGTTTGAAGAGATCTGCATTAGAGCGTCTTCCTGCTGCAATCAAGAGTACTTCTCCCTTGTACTCGACTTCTTCACCAGTATCTCGATTTCGAGCAATGACAACTTTCATTCCGTCTTCTTCTTTGACCTCGATGACCTCATGATTTGTGTGGACATTCATTCTCTTCGAGAGCTCTTCTCTTAGTATCTCCGAGATGTCAGGATCCTCGTTCTTCACCAGATACGGATTTCTGCCGATTATTGTAATGTCTGTTCCAACTGCTGAGAAGAAGTGTCCGAATTCCGCAGCGATGTAACCTCCTCCAACAATGACCATTGATTTTGGTTGCTCCATCAAATGTAACGCTTCATCGTTCAATAGATATTCAACATCTTCAAGCCCTTTGATATTTGGAACCAGAGGTCTCGAACCTGCAACTATCAGGATATTTTTGCTTTTGATCTTCTCCCCATCTATCTCCACCGTGTAATCATCAACGAACTTGCCTGTACCCTTGTACCAGTCAATTCCATCCGCAGCATCAATAGAGCTTCCCTGTGATTGGCTTGACCCATCCACTTCATCTCTCATACGTTTCATTATTGCCGGATAGTCAATGCTCTCAATCTTTGTCTTTACTCCGAGGGATTCTAGGTGCTCTGCTTGAACAATAATGTCCGCCACGTAGGTGAGGATTTTTGTGGGGATACACCCTCGATTTAAACAGGTCCCACCCATTGGCCCATGTTCCACTATGGCGACTTTCATACCTCGCTCATAGGCTGAGGAAGCAACATTCATTCCTGCTCCAGAGCCAATCACGATCAAATCGTAGTTTTTCATGTTATTAACAACTTCACTATTGTTAATAAGTATGTAGGTTCGGCATTCTGTTTGTGTATACGAAGATACAAATTGGTTTTTATCAAATCAATATAGAGTGTAACTAGGTGGGTTGATTGATCTTCAGAAAAGTAACGACTGTCCTAATTTCTGTCCTTCTCTTTTCATTAACTATTAATTCCTTGAATATTGTCGCATCTGGCAGTCTATATCGCGAGCCACATGATCCGATAATAATCAATGGAAATGAGGATCTCATTTCAACAGCAAGTTTAGAAGGATGGTCCGGCACTGGAAGTGAAACCTCTCCTATTGTGATACAGGGTCTATCGATTACGCCTGAAACATATGGCATCTATATCGCTAATGTCGAATTGCATTTTCGTATTGTTGAGTGTTTAATTGAGTCACCTGAAATGGGTGTGGACCGGAGTTTTGGTATTCTACTTGAAAATTGTGAAAATGCAATAATCGAGAGAATTACGGTTTGGAAACAAGTATTTGGGATTTGTCTATGGAACAGTGACAGAGCTTTTGTAAATCGAACTGAGATATTCGAATGTCAATATGGTGTATTTGTGAATGAAAGTTCTGGTGTCTGGTTACATTCACTTGATATTATTGTATGTGAAGTTGGAATCGAACTTAATCATTCTATTAACACGTATGTAGACCAGACGATAATCGATCACTGTGTATCTTCCGGAATAGAATGCATTAATGACTCAGGTACAATGCTTCGTCATAACTACATCATTTCGTCCGAGATTGGCATTATCATAGTAGAGAATGAGAATTGGGTTCTTGAGGAATCCATCATTCAATCCTGTGATACTGGTATAGATACATTTCATCCTGATGGTGGTTATGTGATTCGAAGTATGATTAAGAACTGCTCTGCTATTGGAATTGATTTGGGAATGTATTCTACCAATATTTCAATACTTCAGTGCTGGTTAGGTCCTGACAATGTACAGAATGCTCAGGATGATGGTGATTTTAACAAGTGGTACGATAATTTCGAGCAAATAGGAAACTACTGGAGTGATTACTCTGGAAACGGGTCTTACTTCATTCCCGGTGAGGCTGAGAATGTAGATCCATATCCACTCTCACTCGAAGATGCTCCCAAATGGGACGATGTTGTTACTGCTGTAGGGGCTCCCTCAGATAATACCAATCAAACTACAATCCAACCACTTGATACAGATTATTTTGGTTTAATTTCCATTGCTATCACTTCAGCTTCGATTATAGTGATTGTGTTGGTTGCAGTTGCGATGTTCCGTTCAAGATTGAACTAATACAGCTCCCAAGATGTTGCGGTGCTTACTCCACCACCACCACATAGCGTAGCCATGCCACTCTTGAGACCTCTCTTCTTGAGTGCGTATAACAGAGTAACAACTATACGAGCTCCAGTTGAACCAACAGGATGTCCCAGGCCAATTCCTGAACCGTTGACATTGACTTTCTCTCGGTTCCAACCCATTGGTTTCAATCCTTCTTCGACTGCGAGATACTGACTAGCAAAAGCTTCGTTCAGTTCTACAAGATCCCAATCATCGAAGCCCAAACCTGTTCGATCAATGAGGTTCTTGACAGCCGCTATTGGTGATTCACCCATAAGATGTGGTTCACTGCATCCCATTCCATAACCTGTCATACGAGCTAATGGTTTTCGTCCAAGGGCTTCTGCTTTTTCAAGTGACATAATGACCATCGCAGTTGCTCCATCATTGAGTCCACTTGCATTACCCGCAGTAACAGTGCCATCTTTCTTGAAAGCTGGTCTAAGTTTCCCAAGGTCCTCCATTGTAAGATCGGGTCTGAAGTGTTCATCTGCCTCAACAGTTACTGTCTGCTTTCGACCTTTGACTTCGACTGGTGTGATTTCTTCTTTGAAGTCACCATCCTTTGTTGCCCGTTCTGCATTGTTGTGAGACCTGAGAGCTACAAAATCCTGGTCTTCGCGTGTGAATCCATGCTTATCATTGAGGAACTCTGCGGTTTCACCCATGATGTAATGCTTTCCAGTTTCAGGATGTGGATAGAAGTGACTGCCTGCATGCAGCCCTGTTGTCATCGCGTCCATTAAGACACCATCGAAGAGCCTAACTCCCCATCGTGCATTTTCAATACAATATGGGACATTGGACATTGACTCAACTCCTCCAGCTAACACTGCGTCAGTAAATCCAGTTTCAATTTGGAGTGCACCACTGATGATCGCCTCCATAGCTGAAGTACAAACTCGATTGATTGTCACTGCAGGAACTGTATATGGTTTTCCGGCAAGCAATGATGAAACACGAGCAATATTGAGCGCTTTGGGCGGTTCGAAACAATTACCAAATCTAATGTCTCCCAGGATTACTGGGTCAATACCAGCTCTATCTACTGCAGCTTTGATTACCTGTGCTGCTAAATCTGGTGCTTGAAGATCCTTGAGTGAACCTCCAAAGGCACCAATTGGGCTCCTGCAAGCAGAAACAACAACGATGTCTGTCATAGCGATATCAATTGTAGATGTTCCTTAAATCGTGTGCGGTGTTAAAATTCTGAAAACCCGAGGGTTACGATTTACGCAATCAATGTGTGTTAATGCCCACAAGTCAATTTAAGGCAAAGCTCACTAATGTTTTTCACCAGGTCGGGTAACGATGTGAGAACATCAATGAAAGGAGATAGGATATACGAGACGGGAAAGCGTGGTCGGAATCCATCATGAGGATTTGTGAGGGAGTATGACCTGACCGGGGGCAGGAAAATTTACGGAGACCTTACCTACCTGCCCCCACCGTTCACCTTGGTGGATTTATTTCTTAACAGACATTTCAAGAAATTCTCTTGACTAGATCAATAATCGTAATTGCAGCCAATGCTTCCACAACTGGTACCGCTCTTGGAACAATACAAGGGTCGTGACGTCCTTCTACCTCAAGTGTAGTTTCTTTCATCTTCTTGAGATCGACTGTGTTCTGCTTCTTTGCTATTGTTGAGGTTGGTTTGATGGCAATACGAAAAATCACTGGTGCTCCATTTGATATTCCACCTAGAATACCGCCAGCATCGTTCTTCGACCATCCCACTTTTCCATCCACTAATATTGGCGAATCGTTATTCTGAGAACCCCGTTTGCAAGATCCTGCAAATCCAGAACCAAATTCAATACCTTTGACCCCTGGTATACTGAACATTGAATGGCTGATTACACTCTCTAATGAATCGAAGATTGGTTCTCCCAAACCAACTGGAAGTCCTACAATTTTACACTCAATGACTCCTCCAACAGAGTCACCATCATCCTTTGCCGCTATAATTTCTGATTCCATTAGATGAATTGAATCACCATTAGCTGTGCGGACAGAATTCTCGTAGACATTTTCTTCTATCTGTTGAATAGTTACATCTTGACTTGATTCAATATCTCCAATTCGAGTTGTATGAGCAAGTATTTTGATTCCTTCATCAACTAACATCTGTTTGGCTATTGCCCCTGCCATTACAAATGCCGCTGTCATTCTTCCTGAGAAGAAACCACTTCCACGAGGATCATTGAATCCCTTATACTTGATTCGGGCTGTATAATCAGCATGACCAGGTCTTGGAGTATCCTTGTATCTGTCATAGGATGATGAGTCCACATCTTGATTCTGAATAGAAAGTACGATAGGCGCCCCTGTTGTTATTCCTTTGAACATACCACTCTTTACGCGTACTTGGTCTTTTTCCGTTCTAGACGTAACAATTGGACTTGTCCCAGGTCTACGTCTGCTCAGATCATCTTGAATTTGATCAACATTAAGAGTTAGACCCGGAGGACAACCCTCCACAATTACTCCGATATTTTCTCCGTGACTTTCTCCGAATACATGAATCTTGAATTTGGTTCCCAATGTAAATGTCACATAGCATTCCTCCTCTCACTCATTACTGATGAGAATTCTATCTTAGCACCAAGAGAAATTAGGTCATCAATGAAATTTGGATAGCTTTTCTTAACACACTCAATGTTGTTGATGGTAACTGAGTGTTTAGATACTAAACACACAACTGCACAAGCCATTGCGATCCTATGGTCTGAGTGAGGATCAATAACTACACCACGTAATTTGGTGGGGCCGTTGATGAGTATACCATCACTTGTTTCTTCGAGATTAACTCCCAGTTTTTTTAGTTCCATTGTTGTTGATTTCAATCGATTACTCTCCTTGTATCGTAATCTTCTGGCATTGAAAATTCGAGTCTGTCCTTCAGCTTGGCTGGCTAAAACAGATAGTACAGGTATGAGGTCTGGAATGTGTGTCGCATCTATTGAGATGGGTACAGGTTCAGATTTGGTTACCGTTAGTGCAGACCTCTCTTGAGTTATTGAAACGTCCATCTCCTTCAGGATTTCTACAATTCGTGAATCACCTTGTAGACATTCTTCTTGTAATCCTTCAATCTTGACTTTCCCTGATATAGCACCTGCAACCATTAGAAAAGCCGCGGATGAGTAGTCACCAGGGACTTCATAGTTTGAATTGTGATATTCTTGGTCACCAGGAATTTTGATTGTATCCCAATTATCTGAAGGAGTTCCAGTAGCACCAAAATGCTGCATCACTTCTAGAGTCATTTCAACATAGGGTCTGGATTCAAGGGGAGTTGTAATTTCCAATGTTGATTCACTCGTAGCTTTTGAACATGCAAAAAGAAGTCCGCTAATGTATTGTGAAGAAATGTCTCCTCTGATTCTTACTCTAGCTCCCTCGATTTCCTGTCCATGAATTTCCACAGGAGGTCGATCACTTTCTCTTTGTGAAATAGCTTTTACACCTAGCTGATTCAAAGCTTGAAGTAATTCGCCAATTGGTCGCTTCTGCAGAGTGCTATCTCCAGTGAGTATACACTTACCATTCGTAAGAGCTGATATTGCAGTGAATAATCTAAGAGTTGTTCCTGACCCTTGACAATTCATTTCAGTATTTGGAGATACTAATGGATCCGCACCAGTTACTGTAAGGTTCTGATTATGTTTGATTCTAGCACCCATCATTGTTGCCAATCGTAGAGTGGAATTTGTGTCACCGCAGATGAGAGGATTCTTGATTGTTGATTGACCTGAAGCAAGCATACTACAGATTATTGCTCGATGTGTGTAGCTCTTTGATGGTGGTGCTTGGATTGTTCCCTCAATTGAAGACTCTGAGATTATCACGCTCAATGTTGAATCCTCCTTGTAATTACTTCTACTACCTCACTCACACTTTTTCCGTCAGTACAAACTGTGAAATCCATGGCAGTTCTATAGAGTATATCTCGTTGTGCAAGTAGTTCGTTAATACTATCTTCCAGATTTGCATGCATACTCGTGAGTAAGGGTCGCAAACTCGAGGTGCGGATTCGTGAATGAATCGTATCATTGGATGCTGTTAGCAGGATGGTGATAGTATTTTCTTTAATCTTGTAAGTATTAGTAGGCGAGAGAACGACTCCTCCTCCAAAGCTTATCACTTGAGAATTCGACTGACATACCTGTTTTACAATCTCGCACTCAAGTTCGCGGAAGATAGCTTCTCCATCTTCTTCAAATATTTCTGGAATTGACTTACCTGCTTCTTCCATAACCAATTCATCAGTATCCACAAATGCGAGTCCTAATTTATCAGCTAGATTTTTTCCGACGACTGTTTTCCCTGTCGCCATGAAACCGATCAGTCCAATATTGCGATGTCGATTCCTGACAATCATGCACTGCCCTCCAGAAACTGAAGCACTGCGTTTTTCATGACTTCCTGTGGTGGTTTGAAACCAATCCAAGATTCAAATGATAAAGCACCTTGGTGAACAAGCATTCCAATTCCATCAATGATTTTGCAACCCATTTTTCCTGCGTCTTCAATTAACTTAGTTCTCGCAGGATTGTACACTAAATCAATTACAGTAGTATTCTTAGAAATGTTAGTTCTATTTAGAGGTGACCTCCCAACTGAGTGTCCGCTCATTCCAACAGGTGTACAATTAACAAGAAGGTCAATATCGTCCATTGATCCACCGTATGACGGAAATTGATATGTTTCAACATTTACATCGCTATATTGGTTGATTGAAACTACTAATTCTTCAGTTCGCAATTTTGATCTATTGTATATTTTGAACTGAGAGGCACCGTGACTTACAAGCCCATAGATAACAGATCTTGCAGCTCCACCAGCACCTATGATTAGAACGTGAGAATCTTCAATTTCTACATTGTTCTCGTGAAGTACATTCAGAAACCCATGCACATCAGTATTAGAGCCGATCAATTTTGTCCCTTTCCGGCAGATGGTATTCACAGCTCCAATTGCCGCCGCTTCTTTTGACAAATTTGTAAGTAACGGGATTATTGTTGTCTTGAATGGTATAGTGACATTTGCTCCAGTAATTAGACCTGACTCAAGCGAAACTATGAATTTCTTCAGATTGCTGGTATGCAACAACATCTTATCATACGAATATTCCTGATCCAATCCCATTGCTTTTAGAGCAGCATTATGCATAATTGGACTAAGTGAGTGTTCTATTGGATTGCCGATGACTACAAGCTGTTTCACAGAATTACCTCCATTAATTTCCTCATCTGTGAAAGAGAAATCTGTCCCGGAGCTGCTACTCGACCAATATCTTGTGATACATACATGAAGGGTGCTCCAAGTTTCAAGGCTCTAATTCTTGTGAACCTACCGAATTGACCCATTCCAAATGCAATCAGTGGAAGTTCTGTTTCATTCATTTCATAGAGAAGCAGAGTTCTAATGCAGTCTTCAATTGAACTTGGAGTGGTTACAATTTTCATAATGTCTGCGGGTCCATTTGCCATCTGGTTTAGTAGTGCAAGAAGCTCTTGAGCGTCAGGTGTAGAATCAAAATAGTGTTTAGATACTATACACTTACATTCATTATTCATAGCTACTTGAAGGATTTGCTCCAGATGTTTACTGCCCATCTCCAATTCAATGTCAACGTATGAAGCTCCTGCTTCGACTGCTTCAAGAAGGTAGTTGATTCGGTCTTCTTCTTCTCCTTGAAATCTGCCCCCTGAATTTTGTGAGCGACAAGTAGCGATTATTGGTGCTACAGATGCAGCATAGATTTGATTTAAATTTCCAATGTGATCCATGAAGTCTAACCGATGCTCTATGATATCGGCATTAGTTTTAGTCACGAAGTCCATGCATCTGTGAAGGTCTCTTTCTATGAGACAGACACAGAGCTTCTTGTTCATTCAGAACTCGCTCCCAATTTGATTTCATAGCCATTACGCCAATAACCGGAGGTCCTGCAAGAATCCATGAACTCTTGAAGCATGTCAATTGTAAGGGATTGAGACCCATCAACAAATGCCTCATCGGGTCGAGGATGTGCTTCGATAATGAGCCCATCTGAACCAATAGCTAGTCCCGCCCTCGCAAGTGGAATAACAATGTCTCTCTTTCCAGCGGCATGGCTTGGATCCACAAATAGAGGAAGGTGTGTCATATTTCTCAGGACTGGTATACTACTTAGATCCAAAGTGAATCTGGTGTGATTGCATTGAGTTCTGATTCCTCTTTCACAGAGGATGACGTTACTGTTACCTTCGGCCATGATGTATTCTGCAGCTGATAGAAGTTCACCTAACGAAGCAGAAATCCCTCTCTTCAGTAGGATTGGTCTGTGAGACCTCCCTGCTCGTTTTAGCAAGGAATAGTTCTGCATATTTCTTGCACCTATTTGAACAATATCAACAGCGGCTTCAACAGCGGAAAAACTGTCGGTATCTACCGCTTCTGAAATCACAGGAAGCCCTGTCCTTTCACGAGCTGCCTCAAGAATTTTCAAACCTTCCACACCAAGACCTTGGAACGAATATGGTGATGTTCGAGGTTTGAAAGCTCCACCCCGAAGAATATCGCAACCACAATCTTTCACAGCAATTGCTGTTTCTACTAGTATGTCATGGGTTTCAACACTACAGGGACCTGCAATGATAACTGGTTTCTTTCCACCAATCTCAACATCGCCAACTTCGATCACAGTTGGTTCTGATTTCACTTCAACATCTGCAAGTCGATACGGTTTTGAAACAGGTATGACTTTCATAACGCCTACTAATCCCTCCAGCCTGCTTATGTTACTTAGATCGACTTCACCTGTGATATTGATAACCATCCTTCGAGCTCCAGGATTGGGAATTGCAGTGTATCCCAATTCTTCTGAAATCTCTAGGACTCTCTCAATCTGTTCTTCACTAGCATCTTTGTACATTACAACTAACATTTTTCATCTCTCTCCAAACTTGATATCATATTTTGATTGGAAGATAGTTCAATCTCTCTCATCTCTGCTTTACCCAATTCAACAAGAATTGGCATTCGTAAAACTCCCTCTCGCATCTTCTTGTCATGTTTCATGGTTTCGCTCAGAATATGGAATTCCATACCTTCAGGTATCTGAGTGGGAAGTTGATAGGATTCCAAAATTGAGCTGATGGTTTCATAGGATCGTGAATCCAGAATATCCATATCCAGAGAAAACCGAGCTTCAGCAACCATTCCTATAGCAACTGCTTCTCCATGCAATATTTCAAACACAGAGTTGCTTTCGATTGCATGTCCAATAGTATGTCCAAAGTTGAGAATTTCTCTAAATCCTAATTCTTCTCTTTCATCAGTGTTGACAATTCGAGCTTTATTCCTAAGCGACCTTTCAATGATTTTCATCATTACTTCTGGATCTCTCTGAATTATCTCAGGTCTCTTTTCAATCAAAATTGACAAGAGCTCATAATCCATAATTACTCCATATTTTATTACCTCTGCTAACCCAGCTGCAAATTCGATTTCAGTCAAAGTATTGAGTAGATTAACATCTACAATTACTGCAGAAGGCTGATAGAAAGTGCCAACAAGATTTTTCCCACCGTTAAGATTGACTCCTGTCTTCCCTCCTACTGCTGAATCTACTTGAGCTAGGAGCGTAGTTGGTATTTGGAGTAAATTGAGCCCTCTCTTGAATGTTGAAGCCACAAATCCCGTGAGGTCTCCAATTACGCCGCCACCCAGTGCAATGATTGTGTCTGATCTAGTGGCTTCATGTTCAAACAAGAAATTGTAAAGATCAATAACTGTACTTAGAGACTTAGTAGACTCTCCGTCAGAAACAATCTTCGATATAGTTTCTATACCACTATCTACCAGCGATTGAGTTAACGTTTCCAAATAGAGTCGTGCTACGGTTTCATCTGTTATCACAAAGATTCTCTTTGGTGTGTTGTCAAGAAAGTCTGCGACATTGGTGAGGAGTGAATTCCCAATATGCACTTGGTACTTCTTACTACTTGTTTCTATTTCGATGTGAGTAGTGGTCAATCTCCACCCTCCTGCTTACTCACTTCTGCCATGGCTTCAAGTGTGCGATACATTTCTCTGTACATACCAGTCAGGCTAACAGATTCCCCAAGTTTAGACTGGATTTGTTTGTACCATTCCTCGTAGGAATCAACATTATCCATGAAGAGCTTCAATGCTTGATTAGCTTCAGATAGAAGATTCTCTAGTACCTCTCCAGTGAAATCGTTGTCTTTGAGCAGTGAGGCGTGAAATGCTGAATTGTGAGACATTATGCTCCCTGTTAACATGAACTGAGTCCCAAAGGTTGTTCCACTCAACCGTTCAACCATTTCCAAATCTTCATTCTTCAATACAGAAGCTAATACCGCATTGATGAAGTATGGGACAGAGAGAGTCAATGCCATGATTCTGTCATGTGTTTCAGCATCAGTTACAAAGAGGTCTGAACCTGGGAACAGATTATCAAATATCTCGCACTCATTTTCATTGTGTTTAACGGGAATCAAAGCAAACCGTTTTTTCAATGAGCTATCCGCTGGACCGAAGAGAGGGTGAATACTCAATATTCGGATGTCCTTAGCAATGACATTCTGAATTGTTACATGAACCTTCGATTTTATAGTTGAGATTTCACATAGAATTGCATCCTTTTTCATGAATGGGATTACTTCTTTGATTACTTCTGATGTGTAATTCGTTGGTACAGAAATGAACACCACATCAGCATTAGCAACTGCAGAAACATTACTACTGGAAATTTCAACCCCTGATTTATGAACAACTTCATATTGAGGTATCTTTGAATCTGCAATAATGATGGAATGCTGCTGAGCTAGAAAGTGGCTAGTTAGCCATCCTCCCATTTGTCCAAATCCTCCAATTATCGCAATTCTCATTGGAGAACCTCCTTGATGCATTCAGCTGCCTTAATGAGTTCATTCTCAGGTTGACATATTGAGATTCTGATAAAACGCGAATATTCTGAACCATAGGCGTTTCCTGGTACAACGGCCACTCCACGGTTCTCAAGTAATTTCTCAGCAAATTGAATTCCGTTAAAATTCTCAATACCCAGTTTTGCGAAGATGAAGAACCCTCCATCAGGTTGACAGAATGATAGAGGAAGGTCTCTCAATAAGTCACACATAAGTTCTCGACGCTGAGCTATTGTTTCAGAATACTGCTCCGCTTCTACACTACAGTTTAGTGCTTGTAATCCTGCATGTTGAATGAATTCAGGAATTGAAGTAAGGAAAGTGTTCTGTAACTGTGTCATTCTCTGAATTGTTACTTTGTCTGATGCTGCATATCCGAGTCTGAAGCCTGACATCCTAAAGGTCTTTGAGAATGAGTCAACAAAGATTCCGGAACATTCCGGAAAATCTAGTATACTTGGAATCTTACTTGACGTGAATGTTGCATATACCTCATCACTCAAAATTTGAATATCATGCTCCCCAGCTAGATTAACAATATCTTGCAATGTAGAGTGAGCTAAAACCTTACCTGTTGGATTTGATGGACTATTGATAATCATCATCTTTGTTGAATCATTAATACACGATTCAAGAGGTGCAATTTGAGGAATCCAATCGTTCTCAAGAAAAGTTGGTACATGAACAGGCCTACCCCCAGACTCACGTACGATGTCGCCATATGCTGGATATGAGGGATCTACAATGATGACCTCATCGCCTGGAGTTACTCCGGCTAGGACGCTCAGCACTAATGCAAATCTACCCCCAGGAGTCACCAAGACTTCTTCATGTGAGAACGTTGTTCCATGATGCTCATTCAATTTATTGGCAAGTTTGGTTCTTAGATCGATTATCCCTGCTGAATGTGAATACTTGGTTAATCTTGCATCGAGTGCTTGTTTTAGAAACGTCTTGACAGATTCAGGGGGTCCAATATCGGGTTCTCCAACTTCAAGATGAACTATCTTCCTTCCAGCAAGTTCCATTGCTCGTGCTTTCATTAAAATTGAATACGCATTGGGTACCACTGAGGGTTGAAGAATAGCTTCTTGCTTCTGAACAGACTCGATGATGAGTTGATTGAGTAAACGTAATGATGCTGCAGAATCAATTTGCTCTAAGCGGCATCTCTCGATAACTGCTTCCCGTAATTTCTTCTCGACATTTAGATTAACAACAGGAATACCAAACTCTTGCTTTTCTTTGACCACTTGGCTTACTAGTTTTCTCCTCCGTGCGGTAAGACTAATTATCTCAAGCGTGACTTTCTCAATTTCAGATCTCAGTGTGTCAAGTTGTAAATGTTGATTCACTAATTACTCCCTCCTGTTAGTGGCGGTAACAGAAAATTTTCGTAGTAGACTGAAAGCCTTCTATTCACTAGGTTGGCAAATATTGGAAACCTTACGTTTACTAGATTTTTTCTTAGAGTCATAGCACCACCAAAACAAGCGTCTGCGTAACCACTCAGGGTTTGCTGCAGTATCTTGACAAGCAGTCTATCAGCTAATGATAGCTATTATAGACGCCACTATACTGACAGTCTACTGTCATGTATATTGAAGTGGCTTCTGCAATTTCAGTCAAGATTTTCATCAGCCTTACTCTAGAATCAAATCCTAATATAGTTAATGCTCAACGTGAATGAATTTTCCTGAATCTCTCGCTCATTGCATCAAGCTTAAGTGGTGAATCTTTCTTCTCTGCCAATACTCTGAGGAACGAAAATGAGAGCAATAGGAATCAGCAGTAGTGGCAGAAATAAGGCATATTCCAAAATAATCGTGAAAGACATTCTTGAAGAATCTGGGATTGAATATGAAATGATTAACCTTGCAGAATTGAACATTCGTGGTTGTCTTGGATGTCTCAAATGTGCAAGCGATAATATCTGTGTTCAGAAAGATGATTTTCAGGATGTTGTCGATAAGATCATTGAAGCCGATGCTCTTGTTTTTGGTGGCGGGAATTACTATGGAATGCTGAATGCGATTGGGCACGCATTCTGGGAACGAACGTTCTCTTTGAGACACCGTGAAGTATTCCCGTTAGCAGGTAAATTAGGGATTGCAGTTGGATTGGATCGTAACAAAGAGAAAAGAGAAGCAACTTCCTTTATCCAAAAAATGATGCTCAGCAATAAGATGGCGGTCATTGCAACATTTACTGACTCAGGGCATCACCAATGCTTTGATTGTGGGTTTGGTCATGATTGTGCAGTAGGAAATGTCTACGCTCATATGGGCTTGACGACTGCTGAAAATGCGGAAGCCAACCGTCCGGAAGAATATGCGAGCGAAGCACAGGAAGAAGCAAAGGCAATTGGAAAAATACTAGGATCAATTTTGAAAGCAAGAAGATAATGCTAATTTGTTATCAATAATCTCAGCTACTGCGAGTTCATTGCTTCTCGCTCATTGCATCAAGCTTAAGTGGCAAACCTGTTTTCATACTCAAATACTGAGGTCTATAGAATGAGAATGCTTCAGATACACAGTGATGGTTTTAGCTATGAAGCTAAACGTAAAGCGCTAAAGACTGCAAAGAATCTAGAAGAGAAAGTCTACAAGACTGATGACTCTTGTCTAGTCAATTTCATCGCCGCCGAAACTAGTGATGAGTCCAATGTCAAAGGCGCTGCTACAACTACAGCAGAAATGATTGCTGCTGCTGCTGAAGAAGTGAAGGAAGCCAACATTGTTGTTTACCCGTGGGTGCACCTTACCGAGATTCCTTCAAAACCCAGTACTGCAATGAAGTTACTGGATGCAATAACCAAGGACCTCAAGAAACGCGGATTGAATGTTGTTCAAGTTCCATTTGGTTGGTACAAGGCTTTTGCAATTCATTGCAAGGGACATCCCCTAGCGGAGCGTTCCAAAGTTCTTGATATCTCTAAGGAGATTGCAAAAGGTGCAGATGTTGATGTGACCGAGGGTGAAGACCTTACGGCCCTTCAGGCTGAAGAAAAAGCGACCTCCAAATTCTATATCGTTGAACCCAACGGTACGATGACTGATATCAAGGAGTTCAACTACAAGAAGTACAAGGAACTGGAACTCTATGTGAACTATGAAACTGCAAAGGATCGCACCGTCCATGATGCTCCGCCTCACATTGAGATAATGAAGAAGCTCGAGCTAGTGGATTATGAAGTTGGTTCTGATGCAGGGAATTTTCGATGGCCTCCCAGAGGGTTTACCCTGAAGAGAGCTATTGAAGAGCGAGTAACCGCAGAGATGGTTGACTATGGTGCACATGTGGTCCAGACTCCTCTGATCTATGATTACCAGCATCCATCACTGAAATCATATCTACAAAGATTCCCCTCACGTCAGTATGTAGTGAGAAGTGGAGACCGTGATTACTTCGCAAGGTTCTCAGCTTGCTTTGGTCAATTCCTATTGATATCTCAGGCTGTGGTTTCACACAAGCAATTACCATTGAAGCTCTTTGAAATTGCTCCATCTTATAGACGTGAACAGAGCGGTGAACTTGCTGGGATGCGACGACCGCGTTCATTCACAATGCCAGATATTCATGAGATTGTTGCTGATGTGAAGATGGCAAAGGATGCTGTTAACAATCAACTTGTCTTTGTGAGGAAACTTATGGATGAGCTAGAATTGACCTATGAAGTATCAATAAGACTTCTTCGTTCATTCTTCGAAGAGAACAAGGACTTTGTTATGAATGTCATTGCGAAAATTGGTAAACCCACAATGATTGAGTTATTCGAAGAAAGATACGCCTATTTCGTATTCAAAGGAGAATGGAATGTTGTTGACCAACAGCAAAAAGCTGCATGCTTGGCAACAATCCAGATTGACGTTGAAAATGCTGAACGTTTCAACATTCAGTATGTAGATGATGAAGGAAAGGATCAGTATCCATTGATTCTTCATACTTCTCCATCTGGTTCAATTGAACGAATTCTTTATGGTGTCCTAGAACAGGCAAGCAAGGACATGAAGGTTGGAAAGGTACCACATCTTCCACTTTGGATGACTCCAGTTCAAGTTCGAATGATTCCTGTAAATGAGAACCTGATGGACTACTGTCTTGAGATTGGTAAGACGCTTGATGAAGCAGGAATCCGATACGAGATTGATGACCGCCAACAGACACTAGGAAAGAGAATACGCTCATCTGAAAAACTCTGGGTGCCTTACATCTTAGTAGTTGGTGACAAAGAGAAAGACAGTGGTGAACTTTCGATTCGAAGACGCGAGCTCAAAGATCAGGTAAAAATGAAAGTTGAGGATCTTGTCAGTGAGATTGTGGAGAAAACAGCATTCGCTCCGAAACAGCGATTGATGCTTCCGAGCCTGGTTTCAAGACAACCCATCTTCTCAAGAGAGGTATAGTTGAGATAATATCCAGAGCAATATCTCTGTAACACGAGTATTATACATAAACCAAGCACCCCTGATTTACAAAAAATAGTAGCAATCAGGGGCAGTTTCTTTTATTCGCTCAATATCGCGCGATGCGACACTGTTTTTAGGTGCCGTGCGATATCTGTAAGTTGTCATCGCATTGAGGAGAATTTGAGATGAAAGTACTAGTTATGGGAT
>JAEOSL010000059.1 GCA_016840385.1 Candidatus Thorarchaeota archaeon
CAACTAGACTGCTCATCCCACTCACAACTATCTCAAGACCACTGTCTGTTGAGATATCGCCCACATCAAACTGTAATGCTAGAAGACCTTCAGATCCGCTAACTCCTGATAAACTCTCGAACATCACATCGAGAGCAGTTCCGTCAAGTACTGCAAGTACAGCTGGGCTTGGCATTCCACCGTAACCTTGTAGATTGATATCACTCAAAATGAGATCATCTATTCCATCTGCGTTAATGTCAGCAGCCATGAGCTTTGCAGTATAAGATCTGACCAGAGTCTTTGTAGCTAAGACACTTCCAGACTCATCGAAGATGTTTACTAACCTGTGTGTGTCATTCAATGCTACTGCAATGCCTAATTCTTCTGAATTGGAATTATCAATGAATTTACCTGCCACCATCTCGGGCGCATAGAAATCATATCCATGTGGATCAGTTGGTTTTGCAAAAGTCACATTGAACTCGACATAACCAGATAATCCCTCATAGTGGTAGAGAAGCATTGAATATTCCTCAAGCATTTCATGTTCGTCAGTATCGTTGTAGATTCCCGCATTTGCTTGGAGAACTAGGGTGTCAAGTCCATCTTGATCGTAGTCAACTGCGACTCCTTGAATTGGTAGTGCCATGTAACCGTAGGTATGTGATGGATCTGTGTATAGCGTACCGTTGTCATACCAATTCGTATGTACATACTGATTCCCCAAATAGCTGTCCCATTGAGTACCATCTTCTGCAGTATAGAATGTGACATTATAGTCAAAGAATGTGTCAGTTGTCCAAACAGTAGCAACATCTAACTTGTCATCTGCTGTGAAATTTCCAATAACTGACATATAGGCTCCATCTGTGCCTGAAGTATGATTCCAAAGAACGGTATTGGTTCGATCAAGGGCAAATAGTTGGCCACCATTATCCTCTTTGTAATGATCATCACTATCAGATGCATTCCATCGTAGTACTGAAACTACAACTTCATCATAACCGTCGCCATCGATATCTGCGATATCAAGATCGGTCACTGTATTGTTAATAGTTCTACTCCACACTATGTTTCCAGTAATACCACTTACCAGATGAATCATCCCACCTGTATAAGTAGAATATTCATCAAAGAGAACTGGAAACTGTCCAGGTGTAGATCCGTTTACGATTATAAAATCATGGGCTGTGCCTACTGAGAAATTACCTTTAGCCATCAATGAAATATTTCCAAAGGCAGATGTTTCCCAGTTTCCGCCCACTGCTGCTGGTTCAGAGTACCCGATTGGAGCAATCTCTAGGACTTGGTTCTCATTAGAAGTAGGAAGTACTAAAGGGCTCGATAGAAATAGGGGTATTGAAGAACCTAGCAGAACGAAAACTAGTAATGCAGCGAAAGCTGCTTTCTTCTTATTCATTCAAATTCACCGAATTGCTTGAAACAACACTCTTCAAGTAGTAGAGTGTGTTTATTTTGCTTTTTTTGATTATCGTAATAGGTAAATATCATATTATATCATTATGTTAGATGGATGTTTTACTTATTTGTAGGCCTATGAAAATAATTGCCTAACCATTTTCGGGGTCATAGGCAAAATTGATACAAGATTTAATCTATTTGTACTGAAAGTGGGTTAATGGATAAGAAAAAAGAGTGAAGTACTCATGTTGCTTCAAGAGCGAGTACTTCTTCTAGGGATAGATCACTGCCCTTGCGGGGCTCATGTGATTGTAATTTGGGGGTTACTTGAGTTGGATTAATAGTCATTGTAATTATCTCCTGAAGTAAACTTGTGTGATTGCTTTGGTGGAGATACGACGTTGAGCGTTCTTACCCTTGCTCTTGGTAGTCTTTGCTAATGCCATTTCTTAATCACCTTACAACAGTGCTGAAAGCGTAACCAATAGCGCCAGTTGACTGAGCTTTGGTTGTTTTGTTCTTCTTCACGGAGGAAAGTCGGTTATTGCTTGCTAGAGCCATAATGTTTCACAATATATACCACTCAACTTTGGTATATATACCGAAGCCACTTCTTAGGGTCACAGAATAGAGTCACAAGTTGTTACTATCAAATGCGGTGGGAATTGTGATTTTCACTGTATTTGTTTACGTTTGGGATTATGTTCAAGTTGTCTTGATGACATGATCTGGAATATGCACTGCAAACTTGCATAGTTTGTCTCCTGCTACCACAGTGTTCACAATATCAACCTTCACGGATTCACCAAACATACCCTCGTACAACTGGCGAGCCCAACCAGCTCCACAATAGCAGTAGGTTTTTGACATTTTATCCAATGCCGCGTGAATGATTGGACAGAAACAGGCCGCTTTGATTTTCCCTTGAATCGTTGTCGCTTTATCATATGCATCTCTATCAGCAGGAGGTTTACTAGTATAGAGGATGTTGCCTTCGTGATATGGTTTCTCTAAGAAAGGTAGACTATCTTTGTATTCTGATAGAAACTCATCAATGTCATGGTTCCGTTCGAAGATTTCTTTCCAGTGGTCAATATCTGCTGCTGGTCTTACATGTGCACATCGCGAGATGACCTCAAACTTCTGTTCCTCGTTTGCTACTCGGTCTAGTTTTTCAATTGCTTGAATCATCCATTTGGCTCGCTCTTCAGCAGAAGTAAATGGTGTGATTTTTTCCAAATCCTTCCAGAATCTCTGTTCTTGGTTCATTCTCTAGGAATTCTTCTAGACTTCCACAAAATCGGACATCCCAATCATGTAAGGTAGCTTGAAGCTCAGTTACATTGTCCTCAGGATCATCCATGAAGGGGCCCATCAGATAGACCTCTCTGGGGCTTAAACCAGTAGGTAGGCCTCGGGTTGATCGATATTCATGCAATTTTCTGAATGCTTCACCTAATTTTTCGTAAGGGCCTCGATAAATTACGGTCAGTGCATACAAGGCTTCAAGAGGTCGAGTCTTGATTTCTTCAGTTTCGATATCTTGTTTGACAGGATACCCCGCTTCGATATCTAATCCATCCTCTACGTTTGTGTCGTAATGCTGAATCATTATGGCCGGTCCACAAATATGGTCTACACAAACTTCTCTGAGTTTCTCGAATCGTTCTTTCAATTCTATTCTTTTCTTGAGGGGTTTTCGGATACTCGCAATTATTTGTTCATCGATTTTCTTGTACTCGTATGATTGCGCTTCATCTGACATTGCTACATACCTACTTGGCATAGAATATTGAAAATGTATTGATGTTTACTATTAAAGAAAAGAGTTCTACGTAAGATTCCGTCGAACACGATACCAGTAATCATAGAGAGTTTTGAATCCCATCGTTTCATACATTGCAATAGAAGTGTGATTATCAAATTCCACTTGGAGGAATGCATTTTCTGCACCTAGTTGTTTCCCCCATGAGCCTAGTGCTTGGTTAATAGAGGTTCCAATCCCTTTTCGACGATATTGGGAATATACTACTATGCTAAAGAGTCCTAACCACCCATTATTTACTACTCCCAATCCAAGTCCTGCTATTTTTCCATCAATTAACACAGAAGCAAAGGCTTTCCTGAGCTTAATGTCTTCAATTATACTTCTGCGAGCAGATATAGCACGATCTGAATAACCAGATGATTCTGCATACGCCTCGAACCAGTCCGATGGGACAGTTTCATCAATCTTCACAATTATTGTTGGACTTATTGAAGTAAGATTATCTATTGGTGCGATTTTAAGATGTGTTCTCATTTCAACTTCGAATTCAAGGTCGGTCAGCTTCAAATCCAATCCTTCAGGACGACACACATCTGTCATTTTGAAGATTGGAGGATGTCCACGCTCTTCAAAGAACTTGATTGCTTCTTCAATTAACGCGGATAATTCTATATTGGATTCGTTTGTATATGGATAAACTGCATTAGCTCTTGCTGTGACACCGTCGTGTGCTCGTAGAAGCCATCCTTTGATAGTTTTTTCTTCACGCGCAGGCCAACATTCTGCCGTTAGAAGCTCGAACTTTGAAATTGTTGCGTAATCCTTGGCCATCAATAGAATCACTCCATCCCAATTGGATTTTTTCATTAAATAGAATATACTTTCTACGCAGATTTCACTTGCTTATCTGCTGCATTGCTAGTATCATTTGACGTATTTTGTATTCTTTGTACTAGGATTACACCTACTATCGTCAAAGCGCCTCCTAGAATTTGGAAGATTGATGTTGATTCACCTAGAACTAGGACTGCCATTATTACGCCCCAAACTGCAATTAGACTTAGTCCAATTTGAACAATTGATGCTTCAATATGTTTCATAGCTTCATAATACAGAATGAACCCAACCACCGTGTTTACGATTGCCACCCATAACATAATGATCCATGTTTCGAAACTTAGCTCAAGTAAAACATGTAGATCTCCCATTAAACCTGCAGATAACCAAATGAATGGGATTGCAAACAAGGTGCTGTAGAGTGTTACTGAAATTGCATCTACAGAATCAACTGCGATTTTTCCAGCGATGCCATTGACTGCAAAAAGGATTGTTGAGAGAATTATTATTCCATCACCCAGCAGGCGGACAGTTTCAAATCCATAATTTAGTGAGTTGCCTCCAATGACTATCATAGTTGCACCTAGAGTAGCTAGAATCAGTCCACTGAGTTTCTCAGAAGTTATTCGTTCTTTCAATATGGGTACTGCAATCATTACCGCAAAAACAGGAGTCAAATTCAATAGAAGTAGTGTTTCTCCAGCTGTCGTCATGCTCAATCCGATGTATTGCAATGTTTGGGAAAGGAAAGGCCCGGCAATTCCTGCAATAAATAGTATCTTCCATTTCGATTTCACTGTTTTAGTGGACGTTGAGGTAGAACGCGTGAGGCGTACCAGTACGACTAGAAAAGGAGCTGCAATTGTATATCTAAGTGCAACGAATATGATTGGAGTCATTCCATCTGCATAAACTATCTTCCCGAAAATCAAGGATGATGACCAAATAACTGTGGTTATTACTAGTGCTAACCATGCCAGTGTTTTCTTAGCCATTCTCATATCCTCGCAGCTTTCAGAGGATTTTACGATAACAGAACCTCTTGAAAACGATTCATGATGCGATAGCGTGAGATTTAAGGTAATATGTTTCTCTTTTCATGGCGAGCGATGATTGTCATGACCCCATTGAGTCAGTAGACAATGATAGGGATCTTGAGTTAAGAGCTCGCCACATTAGTTTCGGCTACCTCTACCATTATTGTACGATTAAATGAACAATTCGCACAACTCTTTTAAGTTAATTTGGATGGATTTCTATTGGTTTGATATGCCACGAGATTTTGTAGAGGATGAGCTAAGCAGGCGAAGTGTGTTCAAATCTGAACAATACTTATCGATAGATTATGTACCTGAAGCACTTCCTCATAGAGAAGCAGAATTACGAACGTTGGCACAGAGCTTCAAGACTATGATTTCTTCACCAGGTCGAATGAGCCAGAAGTTTCTAATTGAAGGCCCTGTTGGGTCTGGAAAAACAGCTGTTACCAAGCGTTTTGCAGAGCAGATGGTGCAGGCTGCTGGAAGGAGAGAGATAAAACTACACAAGCTGCATGTCAATTGCAGAGTGAATAAAAGTGCGTATCTTGTTTATCTCAAGATGCTCAAGGAGTTCAAGCCGAAATTTCCAAGAAGAGGTCATTCTCCGGAAGAATTACTTCAGATGCTAATTGAAGTCTTAGATGCGGAGGACCGGTATCTTTTGGTGATTCTTGATGAGCTTGATTATTTCATAAAACAGAAGGGGTCTGATATCCTGTACAATTTGACTAGGCTCATGGATGACCGGTTGAACGCACCCCAACGGCTTTCAATTATAGGAGTAGGACGCAACTTACCACTTGATGAAAGCGTATTTGATCCAAGCACTCTTAGCACTCTTCAAAAAAACGCACTTCGATTTGAAAAGTATAGTGCAGAAGCATTGTATGATATTCTCAATGAAAGAAAGAAAATGGCTTTTGAGGATGGAGTGGTGATGAATGAAACAATGCAGCTTACATGCGAAATCGCAGCTGAGAGAGGCGATGCCAGATATGCCATTGAGTTACTATGGCGGGCAGGAAAACAGTCTGATAGTCTTGATTCAAATTTAGTAATTCCCGATTATGTCCGGAAAGCAAAAGCTGATACTCATCCAGAGCTTAGGGAAGAAGTTTTTGAAGTACTTCCTGTTCATAGTCAATTGCTGTTACTTGCTGCAGCAAGACAACTAAAAGAGAAACGAAGTGTATATGTCACAATTGGAGAAGTTGAGGATATGTACCGTTCTGTATGTGAAGAGTATGATAATGAGCCACGAGCTCATACACAAATTTGGGAATGGGTCCAAGATTTGAATGCCCAGTCCCTTATTGATACGAAACGTTCGAGCGTGGGTCAAAGAGGTCAGACAACCCTCATAGGCCTCTCAGAGGTTCCTGCTGAAAAATTGGAGGAATATCTGACAAAACTACTCAAGTAATGGAGTGCTAGATTGATGAGTGCTGAAACTGAAAACAGGATTTCTGTCGAGGACCTTTTTTCCTCAAAAGGACGAGTCAAAGTACTCAGGGAACTTGCTACGTCTAGTGAATTGAATATTTCTGAACTTTGTAGACGTATCAGTTTGAATCATAGTTCAACCAAATCACATCTTCAGGTGTTGATTAACTCAGGGTTGGTAGAAGAGAAAGTTTTTGGACGGATTAAGATATACAGATATCGCATTGAGGACCTAAGAGCTCGCTCATTGAAGAATTTCTTCGAATTATGGCACTCGTAACAGGAGTGATCTAGTTTTTGCAATCATATGTCTGTAAATTGTTCTATCTTGGTGGTGATTATTATGGATCACAGTGGCAACTAGGACAAAATACCATTCAAGGGAAACTTATTGCAGCATTAAATGAATTCACTAGGGATGAATACTCACCGAATACAGTTCTTTTTTCAGGGAGAACTGACAAAGGGGTTCATAGTCTGGGACAAATAGTCATGTTTTCCACTGAAAAACAGCTGAATATCGATAAAGTTAATCGATATCTTCCAGATGACATCATTCTTTGGGCGAGCACTCACGCTCCACCGAATTTCAAACCCCGGTATGATGTGTTGATGCGGCACTATCGATATTATCTTGATACGAGCGCATTAGACATTGACATCGAGAAGGTGCGAGAAGCATCGGCCTTATTGATTGGAACTAATGAATACAAATTGATATCAAAACCTGACGGAAATCGTGTGTCATCAGCTACAATTTTGAATATATTTGCAAGCGAAAGAAATGACACTCTTGTGCTAGATGTGTTTGGAGCAAGTTTCCTGTGGAAATTAGTCAGAAAACTAACCACATTGCTCACAAAGATAGGCACCGGTGAGTTTTCAGTTGACATTGTCAGTAAATTGCTTACTGGACATGATGTGATAGCAAGTGGCATCAGACCTGCAAATCCTGAATGTTTGTTTCTTTATGATGCAATTGTACCATTCAAACTAATGACTAGCAAAAATGCAATGAGTCGAATCCGAAAAATTCTGAATGAGCGTCTAATGTTCTATAATAGATTCGTTAGTACGCTAAAGGGATTTTCAGAGGATTTTCTCACTAACGAAAGGCTGAGGTTTTAAGATCCAACCAACTTGCGAATTTTTGGATTTCCTTGGGATTGCTCTCAATTATTTTTTCAATATCTCTTACGTAGATTCGCTGAGCTCTACTACGGGATACTCCAGTGATTGTAGAGAGCTTGGAAACTAATTCTGCTTTTTTATCTCTCATTATTTTCCCCTTGAAAATGAGTAGAGGCCAATCAGGTCGAGTATACTCTACTTTTCGGTACGGAGTTTCGGTGCGGCTTGATGATACTCCAGCAGAAAGAAAATCGTAGGTATAGGAGAGTAGTTTCCAGTTCTGTCCACGCATAATACGTCCAAGATAGAGATCTGCTTGAGATAGTGCCTCAAGACCATTTTCAAGCTCCTCAGGTGTGGTTAGATGATGATGGAGATTCTCCTCAAGCCACAATAATAGTTGGTCGTGATCAACGGATGTTTGCGAAACTACATTCTTAGCAACAGTTGTATCAGTCGTCATGAAAAGTCGACTGAGTGTTTCCTCAATCCCGCGGCTTACATCCCTTATACCTAAACCGAGGTCTCCAGCGGACATTGTACCTCCTGCAATGGCTTCCAAATCCGCTATTGCTGCACGAAGATCTCCACCTGAACGTGCGATGATTGTATCAAATATCTCGTCTTTGATTTCAACCTCATTACTAAGTGCTATTTTCTTTAATATGGTCAATGCATGAGTTTTTTCAATTGGTCGGAAGAGAAAAACTTGACAGTGTTTGAGCAAGTCTTTGATGCGAGGGCTTTCATGATTATTTGCAGTCATCACGATAGGATGTACGGATTCCCTGATTATTTTCACAATCGCACCAACTCCACCCCTATCGCTGGTTCCAGAAAGACCATCAACTTCATCAAGGAGAATTATTCGAAATCTTCCATCAAGTGTTTGTTGGGTTGCGGATCTCCAAACTTGTACCTCAATATTAGCTTTATTTCGTTTGTCGCTTGCATTGAATTCAACAATCTCTGCATCCATATCGTTGGCTATAGCATTGATTGATGCAGTTTTTCCAATTCCTGGAGGTCCGATTAGGAGTGCAGCTCTCTTACGGGGGATTTTAACCATCCAAGCGCGAATCCATTCCCACAAACCCTTGATAACATCCTCATTACCCACAATCTCACTTAGACTTGTAGGACGATGTTTTTCAGGCCAAGGAAGGTTTCTCTCAGTCATTGTTCATTTTGCTCCGGATGAATATGCGCTAAAAGAGCGGAAAGCTGAACTTCACCACTTGCTCCTTCTGCAATACGAAATTCTGCTTCTGCAGTCCTCTCAAGTAGACGCATCTTTGAACTTGCATCTATGTCAAGATTTAGTATTTCTCTGTGAATTTGTCTCACCAAATCGATAGGAGAAATTCCATCTTGATACATCATTGTTCTCAAAGTACTGATGACATTGTTATATTGATTTGAAAGCGCATCTGATAGAAGTCCCTTGATTCTGCCGGGATCAGTCCTGCCAGATATTGAATACACAATTGTATCTGTAACTTCCACCCCTGTGGATGAAGCTGCTTGTAGAAGATTGATTGCAGCTCTCATATCACCTTCAGCCAGATAGAGGATAGCTTTCTTACCGTCTGAACTGAGTTTGATTTTTTCTTGCTTACTAACATATTCAAGTCGTTTTGCAATAGCAGCATCATCGAGTCTTGAGAATTTGAAAACAGCACATCTTGATTGAATTGGGGGAATGATTCGACTTGAATAATTACAAATCAAAATCATTCTACAGGATGCTGCATAAGCTTCCATCGTTCGTCGTAAAGCATGTTGAGCATCACCAGTGAGATGGTCCGCCTCATCCAAAACCAGAATCTTGAATGGAGCATCTCCTGCTGGTAGAGACCTGGCAAAGTTCTTGATTTGGTTTCTGACTACATCAATTCCTCGTTCATCACTTGCATTTAGTTCCATGAAATTTCTATCAAATGTATCTCCAAAGAGGTCTCTTGCCATTGCCATTCCTGCGGTAGTCTTTGCAGTACCTGGTGGACCTGCGAATAGACAATGGGGTACGGCTTTTCTTTCAATAAACGTAATCAGACGTTCAATTACTGCATCCTGTCCAACGATGTCTTTGAGTGTTTGGGGTCGGAATTTCTCCGTCCAGAGGTCTATATCCATTGATGATGTCCACCTTTATTGAGGTATCTTCATAATCGTGAGTGTTTAGGAAAATACTTCTTGGAACCTTAAAAGCTTCTCCGGCAGAATACCTGTTCACTCAATATACGAGTACATAATATATGAAGAGTACCTAGCAATTGGTATAGTAAGGGCTTTATCAACTAAACGTCCAAAATGGTTTGTGTGAAGATATGATTGAAGAAACTGCTGCTGAAGAGGTTATTGAACGTTTCAGAATGAAATTCCTCAATAGTACAAGAGGTTGTATAGTTCGCACAGATGTGCCAGAATTGTTGATTGCGGGACACAAAGTTGGACCTTTTCAATCGGAAAGTCGAATCGATTTGCCTAATTGGGTCATAGAATCATTAACTAAACATGACCTGGTTGATATAGTTCCTGAAGATAATTATGAGTCTCTGAAAAATCTTCAAAGTCTGTATAATAATGAAGAAGACCAACCCCATAAGCTTCAATCATTTCATCCGTTGTTGTATTCTGCATTAAGTAGGAAAATGCTTCAGCTTCAAAGCGATAAAACATCACTAGATCCTCGTCGGTATGATGAAATCGAAAACATGCAACGTATGATACCATTTCTTGTTGAAACGCGCCTTTCTAAAATTATGAGAGTGGCAAAGTCAGGTGCTTATCAAGATAAACGAAAACAAATGACCAATGAGGAACAATGGCTTTGTGAAAAGCTAAGTAATATTCTTTCAATTTGGCGAAAAACTGTTGAATGATGTGTAAAGTCACTCGCTAATAGTGAGCGTGGGTTTATTATCAGGAATAATGAATTAGTATTATAGAGTTAAATGTAATACCTGGGTTTTATTGTTTCATATTAGAGAATATGTAACTCAGTAATTGCCCAACAAATTAAGCTCGGAGCGTCATAAAGAAAAATGAGTATTGAACAAGATTCAACGCAAGAACGTTTTGAGGAGTTCTTACGTACTTTCAAGGATGATCAAGGTAATCTAGCATATTGGTCAAAAATACAACAGATTTCACTCAGTGATGAAACTTCACTTACTGTTGACTTCATGGATTTAACAAGTTTTGATAATATTTTTTCTGCGCTATCTAAAGAGGACCCCATGCAATTTCTCAAGATTGCTAATTATGCATTACGTTCAATTCTGCGCATTGAAGACCCCGATTATATGGCGGGCTTAGACGAAGAGCAAATCCAAACTCGTATCATTAACTATTCGGATTATGTTGCACTTAGAAGTATCCGTTCTCGTCATATTGGGAAACTGCTTCGTATCAGTGGTATATTGATGCGTGCTAGCGAAGTAAAACCACTATTGATTCAAGCCATTTTCAAGTGTCGAAGATGTGGTGAAGAATTACCTCAGATGCAGGAAGATGGACGATATATTGAACCAGAGCAATGTACAGTGTGTGGTAAGAAAACCCCTGTAAGACTCATTCCTGAGAAATCACAGTTCAAAGATTGGCAAAAAGTGCGAATCCAAGAATCTCCTGACGAATTACCACCAGGTCAGATGCCCCGTTCTGTTGATGTTATTTTTGAAGGGGATATTGTCGATACATCACGACCTGGTGATCTTGTCAAAGTAACTGGCATCCTCCAAACAGCTCCTGATTTTAGTCGCCGAGGAGGAAGGCTGGCTACATTTAACGTGTTTATCCAAGCAAATGGTATTGAGATTGCCGAGAAAGAGTATGAACAAATTGAACTTTCGGATGAGGATGAGAAAGAAATTCAAAAACTAGCTGAGGATCCTTATGTGCATGAAAGGGTTTTTGCTTCAATTGCACCCTCCATAAAAGGACATGATCGTATCAAAGAGTCTATTGCGCTCCTGCTTTTTGGTGGTGTAGGAAAAATTCTACCTGATGGAACTCGACTTAGGGGACGTTCAAATATTCTTATGATAGGAGACCCCGGTACAGGTAAATCACAGATACTGAAATTCGTTGCACAACTTGCTTCACGTAGTCTTTACACTTCTGGAAAAGGGACTACAGCAGCAGGCCTCACAGCAGCTGTAATGCATGATCCTGATACAGGGGGGATGACACTTGAAGCTGGAGCATTAGTACTCGCAGACCAAGGAATTGCATGTATCGATGAATTTGATAAAATGGACCCAAATGACAGAACAGCTATTCATGAAGCCATGGAGCAACATACAGTAAGTATCGCAAAAGCAGGGATTGTTGCCACGTTAAATGCACGTACATCCATTCTTGCAGCAGCTAACCCAACCCTTGGACGGTATGAATCATCATTATCAGTACAAGATAATATCAAACTGCCTTTTACAATCCTATCACGATTTGATTTACTTTGGATACTTGTGGATACAGTTGACGCAAAGAAAGATCGTGATTTGGCAAAGTTCATTCTTGGTATGCATCGGTTGAAAAGAAGTGAAGTATCGAAAGTGACACCACCAATAGCACCAGCATTTCTCAAAAAATACATTAGTTATGCTAACCGTTACGTAACCCCTCAATTAACTGTAGAGGCGTCAGAAGTGATAGAGAACTTCTATGTAGATTTGCGTAAAAGTGCAGAAGGAGGCGCTCCAGTTCCTATTACTGCAAGGCAACTTGAAGCACTTGTTCGACTATCAGAAGCTAGAGCCCGCATGGCACTCAGAGCTAAAGTCACAAAAGAAGATGCTGAATCAGCGGTTCGTCTTATGGAAGATTCTCTCAGGATGGTGGCCCTTGATATTACCACTGGCAAAATTGACATTGACAGACTCGTGGCTAAGATGAGTACTGAAAAACGGCAATCCTCAGATGTTATCCTAAAAACGATGCGCGATATGGAAGCGGAGGGCTCTTCTACGGTGAGTGAAGAAGCGTTGATAGAACGTGTTGGTAAAATGGGTTTATCGCGAGAAAAGGTGGAAGAAGCCCTTAAGAAACTCCAAGCTGAAGGAATCTTATATTCGCCTACTTCTGGGAAGCTAAAACGTAGCTAAGATGAACTCTAAGCTAACAAAGAAATCAAGAACTGCAAAAGTGGGAATTATGAAACTAGAGAATTTACCAATCAATAAGAGAGTGATTACACTACTTCAAGATCAGGGTGTATCAAGTCTTTTTCCTACTCAACAGCAAGCATTTGATACAAAAGTATTGGATGGTAAGAATATTGTACTTGCAGTTCCTACTAGCTCCGGAAAAACTCTCGTTGCTGAAATTTGCATGCTCAAGGCGATTCTTGATGGGCGTGGCAAAGCACTGTATCTAGTACCACTAAAATCGTTGGCCCATGAAAAATATGATGAATTCAAGAAATATGATGAATTAGGAATAACAACTGCTATGTCAGTAGGAGATTTTGATTCTTCTGGTACTCAGCTTAATTCAGCGGATATTGTAGTATTGACCACAGAGCGAGCAGATTCGTTAGTTCGTAATAAAACGGATTGGATTGATGAAGTAGGAATCATCGTGGTTGATGAAGTGCATCTAGTTAATGATCAATCTAGAGGACCTACATTGGAAATGGTTCTTGCAAAGTTGAGAAAAATTCTCCCAAAGATCCAGATTATTGCTCTTAGCGCAACAATATCTAATGCAAACGAAATTGCGGGTTGGCTTGATGCTGAACTTGTAAAAAGTACATGGCGTCCGATTTCCCTTAAGGAAGGAGTATACCTTGATGGAAATATTACATTTGCTGATTATTCCATTAGAAACATACGTAGAACAAGAAAGGAAGATATTACAGATATTATCTGTGATATATTGGAAGAAGAAGGTCAAGTTCTTGTCTTTGTTTCATCACGCCGCTCTACTGTTGCGTTAGGAAAGAAAATAGCATCTGCAATTCGTCCATTTCTCAGTAATGAAACACTAAAAGAGTTAGCAAACATTGCGAAACGAATTGAGGGAAAAGCGTCAGCTCCAGAAGCTACAAAGACTCTTGCAAGGATCCTAAGGCTTGGAACGGCATTTCATCACGCAGGACTTTCCAATCAAGAACGTAAATTCGTTGAGGAATGTTTCAAAAAGAATCTCTTGAAAGTGATTGTTGCAACTCCAACACTAGCAGCCGGTGTAAATCTACCTGCTAGAAGAGTAATTGTACGTGATTATCGGCGTTTTGAAAAAGGCCGTGGAAGTGTCCCCATTCCGATTTTGGAGTATAAACAAATGGCTGGGCGGGCGGGACGTCCAAAGTATGACAAGTATGGCGAAGCAGTACTCTTGGCGCGAACCGAACAGGAACAAGAATTTCTTAATGATCACTATATACTCTCTGAACCTGAAGAGATTACTTCAAAATTAGCATCAGAAGCTGCAATTCGTTCCCATATTCTCTCAGCAGTCGCATCTGAGATGACTTGTAATCGTGAAGAAATAGATAATCTAATTGAAGGTACGTTCTTCTCGTATCAGTACGATAGATGGAAAATCGATGACTATGTATCATCATCTTTGACATTTTTAGAAGAGGGTGAATTAATCAAATCCGATGAATCAGGTCAAATTCATGCAACATTATTAGGACAACGAACCTCCAGACTCTATATTGACCCACTTACAGCAATTCAATTTAGAGACGCTCTATCAGAGGCTGATAATCCATCCGAATTAGGAATTCTGCATCTAATATGTCATAGTTCAGACCAACCTAAATCATATGTGACGCGTTCAGAGTTCGAAGACTATGAAATTTTTCTCGATGATAATGCAGATGAATTAATGATTCCAGTTCCAGATAGTTGGGAGGATCCAGAAGGATATTCTTCGTTCCTTGCAGAGGTAAAGACCGCTCGCATGTTACAGGAGTGGATATCTGAAAAGTCAGAGAAGGATATCACTGAAAATTTCAATATAGGTATGGGGGACGTGCATCGATACGTTCAATCAGCTGAGTGGTTGTTATATTCGGCTTCTGAAATAGTGCGAGTGTGCAACATCAGAAATCAGATGCCAGAGATAAGTTCGATAAAACAACGAGTAAAATATGGAGTTCGTGCTGAGCTTCTCGAGCTTGTTAGTATCAAAGGGATTGGACGAGTTAGAGGCCGAATGTTGTATAGTCATGATCTGCGTAATTTATCTGATCTGTACAATGTGCCTTTTGATGATTTAGCAGGAGTTCCCATTATTGGTACATCTATTGCAAAATCAGTGAAACAGCAATTAGGTATCGAAGTAGATACTGACGAAAGTGAACAGCCTAGTTCTGATGATGAGGAAAACGGCCCATTTCAAACTCTTTTGGAAGATTTCGATGGTAAGGCGAACTAGAAGAGTGTGCCTTTGATTTTTGCTTTTAGTGTGTTGATAAGTTCCTTAGTATATTCTGTACAGATGTCACTTTCAGTATGAGTGTCATCAAAACTAGTAACTTCAGCTCCGGATAGCTCTTCCAATAGGTTTTGAGATGCACTACCCATAATTTCTAGATTGTAGCCCCCTTCAAGGAAAACAACGAGTTGTCCTTTTGAGTGCTTTACTGCGATTTTCTTTAACTTTGAATTCATCATCGCTAGTCCAGACGTTGTCAGACCGAGTGACGTGAGTGAATCTTTGAAATGCCCATCGAACCCTGCGGACACAAGGACAAACTCTGGTTGATATGCTTCAGCAACAGGTTCGATTATTTCATCAAAAGCAAGTCGATAGGATGTATCACCAGCCCCCGGGTACATTGCCAGATTGATATTGTATCCTTCTCCTTTTCCATCACCGATTTCATTTGGAAAACCAGATCCAGGGAACAAGGTACGTCCATCTTGATGAAGACCGATGTACAAGACTTGATTATTGGAATAGAATACGTCTTGAGTGCCATTACCATGATGTGCATCATAATCAACAATCATAACCCGTTCAAGTCCCTTTTTTTGAATCAAGTAATTAGCAGCAACAGCGATGTTATTGATAAAGCAGAAACCGAAAGCTCTTGATTGTTCAGCATGATGACCTGGTGGCCTACATAGTGCAAAGGCATTCTCGCTTTCCTTATTCAACACTCTATCCACTGCAAGAATTCCACCACCTGCAGCAAGTATTGCAGCATCATATGTATGTTCATTCACTGAAGTATCTAAAGTAAAGAAACCTCCACCTCTCTGGGATTTTTCTCGTACATTTTCCAAGTAGGCTCTATCATGAATTGGTAGTATTTCCTCTAAGTCCGCTGCGGTAGGAGTAATTATTTGAACATCTCCCGCATCAAGCAATCCTGCGCCTTTTGCATATTCTAAAGCGATTTTCAAACGCTCCGGAGACTCAGGGTGACCTGGTGAAAGGATGTGTTTTGTAAATGATTCGTGGAATATCAGATCTGTTGCCATAAGGAATCACTCCAATATTGTCTATTCCACGATATTAGTTAATTGCTGTCTTAATTTGCTGAAAAAATCAAGAAGTGTGAGTGGGTGCTTCTCAAAATTCGCACAACTTCGGAGTATTATGATAAATCTTTGGAACACGTGTTCTAATTATAGATGAACAAGTGACAACGTTTATCTTAAATTTGAATATCGCCACGGTATCTCAAGAAGGCCAAACGATTCTTAGGGATTGATTTGGGTCGGTAGTCTAGCTTGGTATGATTCTTGCTTGGGGCGACTGATAGTCATCAGGCTTCAAGTCACAGAATGCAAGAGACCGGGAGTTCAAGTCTCCCCCGGCCCACCATTAGTTTTACAATCCTTGAGCAGGTATTTCCCAAAGTGTTTCGTATATCGGACCAGATTGTGTTAATGTGCTCCTAGTCATTCTTATGTTACTTACTGTCATTGTACCAACAGATTCATCGGCCAAAGATTCCAAGTTTTCGAATAATTGAGGACGATCTCTAATGGTTCGAATTCTAGCAATTGTTGCATGAGGAATAAATTTCTTCTTTTCAATAGAATATCCCAAATTAGCTAGTAATTCGTCGGTCATCTTCTTTAGTTCGCATACTTTGTCAACATTTTGTTTCACACCAACCCAGATAACTCGGGGTTTACGGATATTCGGAAATGCACCTACCCCAGAAATTTGGATAGGAATCGGATCGAATTTGAGTTTCAGCAGTACTTGTTGAATAACTTCGATCTTGGATATTGGAGTGTCTCCAAAGAAACGCCAGGTGAAGTGAATGTTCTCTTGTTCTACTAGTTTCATTTTGGCAGCCTGACGATCTAGTTGTTCTTGTATGTGAGTGATTCTGGTTAGTAAATTAGTGTCTTCAATATCTATACTCAGAAATACTCGGATGGTTTCTCCCATTTAACTCACCAATATACATAGCAAGAATTCGTTCCACAATAAATATGATGGTCACTAAAGCAACTCTTAAAGGAGTCACTTCAAGCGTTTGACTTGGTGTAGAAATACAAATTGAAGAAGCGCAAAGACTCCGGGGTTGATCTTCCATCTACCTCACGAGAACCCACAAAGTCAGCATCACATATTAGAACACTAGAAATGCCTAGTGCAGAAATCTTAGTGGTGCGTGCTATAGGACATCCATTCAGACTTAGAGGTGATCCTAAACCTACAGGATTAGAGGTCGATGATGAGAATCTATTTGCGGATTATGCCCGAGAACAATGGGCTGGAAATATTGTTCGCGAAGGTTTGTATCTCTTTGATCGATATGTAATCCCAGATTTTGCATTTCAAGTTGTAAGCGTAACACCAAATGAATCAATTGTAACCAGAGAAACACAGGTAGTACTTGAAGTACAAGAGAAACCTTCGGTAATTCCTGGGCGTAAAATTGATCTTAATGATGTTATAGGACACGAACCAATCAAAAAGAAAGCAAAACTGATTCTGAGATACCTTGCCGAACCACAGCTATTCGGAGAATGGGCACCTCGAGCAGTATTATTTCATGGAAAACCTGGAACCGGAAAAACTCTAACTGCACGTGCTCTTGCACATGAAGCTGATGCTAAGATACTTCTCGCTAAGGCATCTGACTTAATTGGAGTACATGTTGGTGATGGTGGTCGAAGAATCGGTATGCTCTTTGATGAAGCTCGAAAACATGCACCAAGCATAATTTTCATTGATGAACTTGATGCTATTGGTCTATCTCGCTCTTTTCAATCAATAAGAGGTGATGTATCCGAAGTTGTAACTGCATTACTTGGAGAATTGGATAGAACAAATGACGAATCCGGAATTGTTGTAATCGGTGCAACTAATGCACTGTTGCTAATTGACCCTGCGATTCGTAGCCGATTTGATTCTGTATTCGAATTCAAACTCCCAAATGACAAAGATAGATTGGAAATTTTACAGATGTATGCATCTCGAATGCCAATTCCAATTGATTTTGATCTCTCGACAATTGTTCCATTGACAAAGGGGTTGTCTGGACGTGACCTTAGAGATAGGGTGTTGAAAGAAGCATTACATGAGGCTATATCTGAGAACAAAAGCCACATATCTCGGAAAATGATTACTCAAATCATAGGAAAGTTGAGTACAACACATACTCTGGACTATTCAATTTAATGCATCAAATATTTAGCAAACGAATCTATCACGAGTTAACAGGTGGTCTACAGTAATGAGATTGGTAATAGTCACTGGGATGCCAGGTGCAGGTAAAAGTGAAGTGGCTGATGCATTTCATAATGCGGGGTTTCCTGTGATTGTAATGGGGAATGTGATTCGTGAAGAAACAAAATCCCGAGGACTTGATCCAAATCCCAAGAATACAAAGACTGTAATGTTAGACCTCCGGAAACGCGATGGATTAGGTGCTATAGCAATTCGTTGTTTGGATGAACTCAAACAGCAATCTTCGGATATTGTGGTAATTGAAGGTTGCAGAAGTGTCGCGGAAATTGATGTGTTTGATGATTTTGCCCAAGATGTAACGATAATTGGAGTACATTCTTCACCGAAAATAAGATTTGAACGACTTCGAAACCGCGGGAGAGATGATGCTCCAAATGAATGGACAGTATTCAGAGAAAGAGACATGAGAGAATTATCGGTGGGTCTCGGTGATGTAATTGCTTTGAGTGATATAATGCTGATTAATGAGTCGACAATCAATCACCTAAAAACTGAATCCCAGAAGATTGTAGAAGGGTTCCTTTGAAATGCAATTAGAATTACTATGCCCAGTGTTTCCTACTGAAGATTTTGAAAAGGTTTCAATTGCTCTTACTAATTTGTTTCCATACATCAATATTGATTTTGAAACAACTCAACCCATGGATAAAATTGCAATAAAGATCAGCGGAAAAGAATCAGTTGCGTTTCTTAGACAATTCGTCCATGAAACACGAATTATTGATGCAGTAAGAAAGAAACTAGTAGCAAACTGGACTGGTTCTGAAACCACAATTAATTTTGATAAACAGACGGCATATATTGGAAAAATTAGATTGATTGACGAGATTGATGATATATCAACCTTAGGTGCTATTGAAACCAAGTTCATTTTCGAGAATGATACTGAATTTGAAACATTTCTCTCTTGGTTTGTACCACCAACAAAGGATGGTCGGATTGTTAGGCATTAAATTCTAGCAGATATGATTTCCCGAGTTAGACGACGATGCACAGGGACTTCGATATGATGTAATCTTGTTACCCCAATTTCATCAATCATACTTGAAATATCTAATTCGGTGCTTCCACAGATGCATAAAGTACCGTTGGATTCAAGTATTTCTACTGATTGGGTTAGAGTCGAGCTGATTAATTGTTTTGCAATAGCTCCTCTGGTAGAACTAGCTCGTCCATATGGTGGGTCTGTAACTATGGAACCGCATCTTTTGATAGGTAACGTACGAGCATCAGATTGTAACAAGGTGTATTCGGTCCCTGTTATATCTGTAAGATTAGTTTGAGCACCCTTGAGTAATCTCCAATTCATATCAATGCCAATCACTTTAGCACCAATTAATAATGCTTCACACAAAATACCCCCACCGCCGCAGAATGGATCCAGAACGGTGGTGGTTTCATTTATTGCTGCCAGATTACACATCACTCTAGCGAGTTGAGAGTTCATCATACTAGGATGAAAGAACTGTTTTCGTCCAGGCTTTCGCTCTCGTAATTGTGTACGTAATGTGGATTGATTGGATAAACAAAGGGTTGCATGGTTGGAACCAATAAATAATGTCAAATTTACATCAGGGTTTCTTAGTGAAACTGAAGCATTGGTTATGTTCTTTATTTTTGTACCGAATTCAATTGTGACCTTTTGTCTATCAATTCTTATTTCCTGATTGAGAGAATACGTCCTAAAGCAGAAGCTTTTGGATTTGTCCAAGCATGAGGAAAATGTTTCATTCGATAGTGATTCAAATAATTCTTCAAACTGGAAACTCTCAGCTAATACAGGACCTGATTCTTTTACAAGAGCAGCTCTATTTAGCAAAAATATTGATACATCAATTCTACTTTCTATCAGTCCGAAAGAATCATGCCAAATCACATTTGCGTTTGGATTTATTAAATTTACAAGAGAAATTACTTCAGCTCGTGCAAGTTCCAGATTTTCTCCAGATAGAATGACATAATTTCTTACCACGTAGTCATCCCTGCTCTACTCGTAAATGTTGTCTCCTCCAGAGAATATTCGTTGGAACTCTCCATAGAGTGTGTCAAACCCCGTTATTTGCTTCCCAGAAATAGGAATTACACTCGGCCCCCCACCCATATCATTTAACATACGAAGAACTGCTCCTGAGAACTCTCTAATTAGACCTGATGATGATGAATTAAGTGCCTCTTCGAGCATATATGGTTCTTCAGACCAATTGATAACTGCCTCAATCTCACTCTCTGTTAAGATATCTGCCTTACTCAAGAGATTCAATTGAGGTAGTCCGAATCTAATATTTATTGACATTCCAAGCAACATTAAAGAGAGGTATCCTGTTGGGAGTCTTGAAATATTCGAATCAAGAAGATAGAATGCTATTGCGGGGTCTTGTTTTCTTAAACTGGAAACCATAAGTGGACCCGAGTTTCTATATGCGAATAATTCCATCTGTCCAGGACAATCAACCAGTACATAGTCACTTTCTATGTCTGCTATCTCTTCACGAATATCTGTTACATGACTAATGGCCATATCTAATGAAGCAACCAATGCTCCATTTGGTCCAAGACCAAATTCGTGCATTATCTCCCCATAATTTACATACTCACGAATATCAACATCGGAGGTATATGGAGGTACTTCGACTCCGGGATCAAGATTGACTACAGTCACACTTGTTTCAGAGGCGATAAGCCATTTTTCGAGGGATGCTGTGAGAAGTGATTTTCCAGATCCAGCAGTCCCAACCATGAACATAAAGAACATCTTAAAATCGAGATGAGGTTGTACAAAGACATTTTGAGTTCTTCGGTATTGACCATATTTTATACAATAAATTACTAATTTACTTCAGAGATTTCGACAACTGACGAATATTTTTTGATTTGAAGTGACAAATCTTATGTGTCAAATGATAAATTTACGTTGTATGGAACTCAGTGAATCGCTTCAAAGACTTGCTGAAGCAATGGCGGGTGAGATTTGTCTTGC
>JAEOSL010000060.1 GCA_016840385.1 Candidatus Thorarchaeota archaeon
AATCCGGCCGTCCCGACCATCTTTTTCAGAACCTACATGAGTCTTTGTTTCTCTCAGAAGTAACTAGTCCTATTACACGACTTGAATCTGGTATGTCCGTTTTGAAATCAGAACCAGTTCAAAAAAAACTACTATGGCAAGAATATAACCACACAATCCCCTCTCCAACCCATTTCTGAAGATACTTGGCTTACCTACTTGCCAACAATTTCGTTCACCAGAGAAGCATGCTCACGCATACCTCTGTGGAAGACATCACAATTGCATTTGTCGCATCCACCATCAAATTCAACATGGTTCTTACGATTATGACCACATGTACAGTGGTCTAATGATCTTGTACTCATTTTTTCACCTCTGTGTATTTACTATTGAAAGAGGGATCCCTTTTTGCAAAATAAGTCCGAAGCCTTCTCTTAGGCTTCCTTCTTTGCTGCTTTCTCTAGCATCTTTTGTTGTTCCATTCTCAACATTTTATGTGGTCCATGTCCGCTAATCACACGGTTTTGTTTGTATCTCTTTTTTGAATCTATTTTCATTTTTTCTATTTTCATTTCTTCCACTTTCTATTTCCTGCCTTGGTGAGTATAGTCCATCGTACAGACTATATCTACGACTACTGAGAAAAACAGACACCTCAAATATCAGAGAATACGCCCTGGTTCTATTACAGCTATTTGCTGACCTGTATCTTCCTGTCTCACTATGTGCATTAGACTACTCTCGCGGGTGCTTATAAACTAGGGTTTTTATCCCAAAAAGATGGGATTAATCATCATTAGTGACATCCATCTTCTTTTGAGATTGTTCAATGCAAAGCACGATAATGTCTGAATCACCATCTTATCCTGAAAATATTAATTGGAACACGTGTTCTAAGTTCTGAATCTGAAAATTCTGAATGTTTCGACTATTTTTATCTCATGTTTCATTCATGCATTACGAACTCAGAATAAAGGGCTGATTTCTTACTGATCCAGCTTGTACGAATTGCTAGCAGTTGCATAAATCTCTCAATTTGCTTTTGATTACGAAGAATAAACACATCTTTTATTCCATCTAACCGTTTCAAGTATCTGAGAATCTGTGGTCTTCGTCTTTTCCGCCACGACCAAATGTACTCAAGAAACTCCCTATCTATCTTCTCCGGGCATCCATCAGCTACTGAAGGTCTAGTTTCCCCTCGGTGTCTGAGGCGTCTGAGAAATACTCTGAGATACGAAATTCTTCTTGGAAAGTCGATGAATATTATAGCATCTGCCCTTTTCACTCTCATAGCAAGAGTGTAAGAGGTATAATTTCCATCCATAACCCATTTTTCTTCCATAGCCAATTTCTTGACTTTCTCTTTCCATTCATCCTGTGGTGTTTCTACCCAATTGGGATTCCAAAAATACCTGTCCAAAGTGATGACTGGTATCTTGAGAACCTGTCCAATTCTTTCTGCTAGTGTTGACTTACCAGAACCGGAAGGGCCAAGGATCAGAATTCGTTTCATTATCAAAGTTTCATGGACAATCTGAATTAAGACTTCTTATAGTAGTTAACTCAAAAATTCTGCAACTTCGTCTACAGATAGTCTGGGTTTCGGCCCTGGATTTGCATCTGCCCATCCCAATGTGATTGCAGCAAGTAATTTCCATGGTTTCTTGAAGTAGGCTACGATAGCTTCGTAAGTATAGAAGATGTCCCCAATCCAACAGGTACCGAGTCCAAGTGAGTGAGCTTTCAACAAAATATTCTGAATCGCTGCAGATACACTATGAACTTCAGTGGTCCATCCACGTTCGTTCGTATTCCAAACCATAATGGTCACTGGAGCTTCTTCCATCATTGCACATGAACCATATGAGGAACCAACATCAACAGTCAGTTTGTCAAGTTCACTTCTGTACATGTCCGTAAACTTGTCCTTGGATTTACCGGTAAGTACAGTGAATCTCCATTGTTGACCGTCCTTAGCACTGGGTGCGAACGTTGCTGCTTCAATAATCTCTCTAACTAGATCCTCTTTTACCTCATCTTTTTTGTAAATTCTAATACTTCGACGCCCTTTGATAACCTCATCAATACCCATCATGTCATTTTACTCCTTCAGGAAGATAAATTTTGAATGCACACTCATCATCCCCTTTGAGAGCTGATTTGACCATCTCAACTTTGAGGGTCTGATCAAGCGCAGCTTCCCATGGTTTCTTTGAGAACCCACCACTACAATAACAGAAAGTTGGTGATACTTCTATGTCACCATCAAGGATAGTTTCTCTTGCCCACGCACAGTGACAGGCATAGTATCGTTTCATCCTGTCATCAGTTTCTTCCAAGTACTTTTTCGCGAGGAACGGGATCTTAGTGTGATATATTACATTCCCTTGTCGTTCTCCAGTTAGAACATCTGGGCGACTCTTTACCCATTCGACTACTTCATCATTAATTTCTTGATTGTAGAACAAACTACCATCATCACGATGTTTTTCTAGGTTCTCAATAGCAGCTTTTCTCTTTGCTGCCAGATAATCATCAATATTCCCCGCTTCGAGATACTTCTCCCTTTCAGCCTTCCAGTAATCTTCGGGTAATCCATGAGCAACATCCGAAAGCACTTTCTGACATGTTTCGGGATCCACTACAGCTTCCATTTTGTCCATAATGGCTTTGGTGAACTTGGGTTTTTCAGAAGATGGAGTTCCTAGGGGCGGTAAGTCAATTCCCTCGAACACCTCATTTCTTTTATTATCTCCAACAGCATCACCTAATTTTTCATGGAGTACCTTTGGCACCTCTGCCCCATCAAACAACTCAAGCACTGCCAAGTAGAGGTTCATGTTGTTCATACAATAACCATAGCGTGCCAGTGCAGCTAGATTGTCGTAAGTGTTTGTCTTTTCTTCAATCAATATCGATACGAACTTGGTTACTTCGCTCAACGAAGCTGACTCAAGACCTTTTAGTTTGTCATCACTGTCCAAAACGGATTCAAACCTCTCAATTAGTGCTATTGATTCAACAATCTTATCCTCTGGAATTTCACGTTTAACGAGATATTCACGAAAACCATCTTCATCCATTTTCTTGACCTCAGATAATTATGTTATACTCATTTTATCTATATATGATATAGAAGATGTACGCAGAATTTGCCTATTTCTTTTCTCATCTCGAAGAACCCGAGTGATTTCTTTATAGTCTTTAATTTGAGAATATTAGATATTCAATGGATTTACTTTACCCGATTTGGCATATTTGGCGCTATCTACTTAGTATTACCCTGATATTACCTGTGTTAAAGTATCTAAAATCGAACGGAAATATGGTGTTTAGTTAAATGAGCAGCGCAATAGAATCCAAAATCAAAGATGCACTTCAGACTAAAGGTATCAAATGTCAATCAGTATACAAGATACCTGATCAAGAATCAATGCGCGTCCTACTTGCGTTTAACTCTCAGAAAAATCCACGTCTGACTACAAGCAAAATTGAACGAGTTCTTAATGAAACAGGCACAACTAAGTTCAAGGTGCCCAAAGAATTCCAACGGTTGAGTGCCTCTTTCCTTCATCTTGAGATTACACTTGGTGCCCGAACGGAAGCTGATGTAACACCTAGCGCTCAGTGATTTCTTCGTAGGAGTAAAATAGCTCCTTGCATCCATTCCATTGTAGGTGATTCTATACAATGGATCTTTCTCTCAAAGATAAAATTTTACTCGTAACTGCTGCTTCTAGAGGACTAGGCTTCAGTGCTGCTAAATCATTAGTCGCTGAAGAAGCGAATGTTGTAATTTGTAGTCGGGACGAATCTTCGTTGAAACATGCAGTCGATATGCTGGGAAAAAGGGCACGATATGTTGTCGCCGATGTGTCGAAGAAAGAAGATGTCAGTATGCTATTAGACGATATCAAGTCCAAAAGTGGAAAATTAGACGGACTATTCGTGAATGCAGGTGGCCCCCCACCCGGAAAATTCGCAGATTTATCAGATGAAGATTGGTTTGCAGGGTTCAAACTGACATTGATGAGTGCCATCAGACTTACAAGAGAGGCTTTACCATTACTCAGACTATCCGATGCACCTTCAGTACTATACAGCACTTCAATATCAGTAAAACAACCCATTGGAAATCTCCTCTTGTCAAATGCATTACGTCCTGCAGTTATTGGGATGATGCGAACTCTTGCAGATGAAATAGGATCAGACGGTATACGTGTAAATGCAATTTGTCCTGGCTACATTTCTACTGAACGTGTAAAAGAGCTGTTCGAAGCTTCGGGCGATGCAGAAGCTGCAGAGAACCATATTACAAACAATATCCCCTTGAAACGATTAGGAAACCCTGATGAATTTGGAGCGGTCAGTGCTTTTCTCCTAAGTCCTGTTGCAAGCTATATCCATGGAGCATTACTATTAGTTGATGGTGGACTATATCGAGGAATGATGTAAATTTCTATAGAATGGGATCAAAATCTGTAGGCTTTATGTGCCCAAGTCTTACAAGGCCTTCTTTTGCATAGGTTCTGACCTGTTCATCTTCATCATCTAGAAGAATCTCAAGATTTCCTGCGGCTGGCGGATAGGGAGAAACACCCATGGCCCAAGCTGCTTGTCGTTTTACACCAACATCCGATGAAAGAAGCAGCTCTGCTATGGCTCGAAGGATAATCTCTGATCTTTTTTCAACTACCAGTCGTATCATTCTTTCCTGTTCTTTTGGATTACATTTTTTCATCGTATCAGCTAAACCCTGGAGTGCTCTAGCATCATCCATATCTCTCAACCCCCTGATTGCCCAATCTCTGACATCCTCTTCCTCATCTTCAAGAGCCGCTAAGAGGCATAAAATAGACTGCGATGACCCAATTTTGCTAAGTGCCCAAGCTCCAGATTGACGAATCTCACTGTTGGGATCTCCAAGTAGTGTACAAATTGCTCCAATAGTTTCGTCATTTGGTATGTTAGTTAGAGTAAATATTGCTTCTTTTCTAAGTTCCAATTCGACCAACTGATTCCTTGCAATCATCCGTAATAATCGACCGTACTCATCCGAATCTGTGCTGCCAAGAATATGTATGGCCCATTTCCTGGCCTCGAATAACTCATCATTATTCTCGAGAATTTTAGCAACAGCTGGATTAAACGAGTCAAATCTTCTCCTGTAGGCCGATTGTAATCCACTAACTCGTATTGTCCCTTCGGGATCCTGAATGGCTCGAACAACCACTTCCATTGCCAGTTTATCATTCAGCAAATCCACAAATTCAAGTAATCTTTGTTTCAAAACAAGGGATTCTGGTTTTGTATCCGAGAAGGCATCTGTTGTGAAATTAATGAACTCATCTGGATGCTCAGTAACATATTCTACTATCTCTCGCTTGTCGATATCACGATTCAAGATTTTGTCAAGCATAGCAATCACGTACAAATTCTAGTATATCTTAAAGGCATCAGCGTGGGGCTGTTTGAATTTCTGCATACTTGGATTATATCTAAGTGTAGTGTAATAAGCAGCCATCTGGAGCGCAATAGCATTTGCAATTGCTTGTCCGAACGGACTAGTAAGTGGTAGTTCCTTATCAGAGTGCAGATGGTATACTTGCATATTCAATGTGTTTGTCAGAACATCCATGAATACCTTATCCGCCACCTCAATAGGAGCATCAGTAATCAATACGGCACGTTCATCATTATTGATTGACAAATTGTAGTGATGTTGGAACTCTTCTCTCAGAGCTGCGATACCTTTCACAAGGGAATATTCATTGAATTTCATCATTCCAAGTTGCGCAGCGACAAAATTTGGGCCGTCAGATATCATGTAGAGCTGTTTTTCCATGTCTGCAATCTGACTGATTTCTTTCCCAGTGTCTTCAGCCCAATCGATGACGTTCTCACCATTCTCTATAAGACTATGTGAATCATCAGATAATCTTGAATGAAGTGTTGCATCTTTTAGCGCTGCAAGTCTTAGTAAGTATGCCATTGCACAAGTTGTGGGAACTGATGGACTGATGTTGTACGAATCAACTCCTGATTTCGTCAACCATACATGATCTACAAACTCTGTAGTACTACCACTCGGATTATCTGTTAGAGTAACTGTTACAGCACCTTCTTTCTTTGCATACTCCAAAGCATCAATTGTCGCAATACTCCGGCCTGAAGCTGTTATCCCCACCACGAGGGTATTTGTATCCAAGGGTATCCGTTTGAGTTCTGGAGGGGATAACGAGTTGGCATTCACATGGACTGACAGGAATACGTACCTTCCATATTCTGCAACAGCGTATGAATCCCCACACCCAACAAATACAAGACGTTTATTCTTGATTTGTTCTAAATCACTACTGGGAACCGATTCAATGGTATTTGGTATTCCTTTCCCTTGTAGCTTTATCGCATTATAACATACGTCCAAGAAATCAGTCATTTCTAATCACCTTCACATCATGTCAACATCAGGAGTCACGTGGCCCAATTGTCGCATTAACCCGATAATCAACCCTCGGTGATGAGTTTCGTGTGTCGCCATGTGTATTATTGCTTTGGCTACAGTGAAACTAACTGTCTGATTGTCCCATGTAACATTTTTCACATGCTGAAAGCTTTTTTCAGACTGATATTCCACGAATTTTCGTGTATCTCTCTCAATCTCTTGCCATGCTTTTCTTATTGAATCAACATCTACAAAGTCATCATCATTCATCGGCGGCATTTCTTGATCACTTACTACACTAATCCAAAACAATTCTGTTTTCATCAAATGAATCAAAATACCACGAATAGAACCAAAACCTACTTTCATATCTCGAGCGAAGTCCTCGTTACTTAGCTGTGCAATGGCGTTCAAGAGTGGTTCTCTGCATGCAAAATTATGTTCAAGAAGTATGTTAATACATTGAATCATAATTATTGATTATCGCACTTACTTATGTCAATGGTGATTGGGTTTCAGTCCCATAAATCTTCTACAATAAATAGGTGAAATAGTGATGATATTTTTTGCGCAGGTTAATACAATTATAAACTCCAGAATCTTCAGTTAACTGGCAGCGTGGTTTAGAATGAAATTCATCAGGACTGGAAAGCATAGACAAGATGCCCTTGAGCGTTCAATTGAGATTAATTCCCTTGAAGCAACACAAAGACGAATGAAGCGATTGAATTACTTACTTGGATTCGTCAAAGAAAGAAATCCGCAAGTTTTTCCTGAATACGTAAACAATCTCCTCGCTAAATATCAGAGTCTCTCGAAGGAACTAGTACAACCGAACCCATTTGATCTAGACGAGCTTGTATCAGAGAATCCAAATTTGAAAGAGCATCTTGAACTCGCAAGAGTTGTTCTGAACTACTATCTACAGATACTTCAATTACCAGATGCTGTCAACTTGGAAAAGGACAAAGTTGTGAACAAGAACCACTTGCAGTCATTCCTACACCTTGCTTATTACAATCTTCTAGTTTTGACTGAAACTCTTGACCGAGCAGATGCAATTACTTTGTACAAGAAATTCGTTACACATTTCATAATCGATAGAAGGGACCCGGATAGGGATACATACAACAATCTCGAAGCCCTCTTTGCGAAGTCTATAGAGCCCAAAGAAGAGCCACCTGAATGGGTAGTTGTTCGTGGAATGATTGGGGATGGGAAATACGCCTATCGGAACGATAACTGCCTGTGGATTGATGCCATAGAAGACCTACCTGATTCTGAGCTAAAATACTATGTTTGTTGCTACGGGGATTATGAAGGGGCCAAGAACCTGCATGAGAGTGTAGTCCTAACAATGGAACACACAATTGCTCAAGGAGATTCATACTGTTCTCGCGTACTTCACGACACTCGGGTTGACTGGGACTTGACGCATCCTCCGAAGGATTTCTGGGACCGAATGGAACCTGGGAGTGTGGATTAGAATGAAATTCGTTAAGACAGGAAAGTATAGTGAAGATGTCCTTGAGCGTTTAGTTGAGATTGATCCCTTAAAGGAAGCATTGAATCGATTTGAGAAAATGAACTACTTACTTGGATTTGTCAAGGAAAGAAATCCAGAAATTTATCCCGAATACATAAATAATCTCCTGGCAAAATATCAGAATCTATTGGAGGATGAGCGGAAGAAAGCAAATCCAATTGACCTAGACGAACTCGTATCTGAGAATCCGAATTTGAAGGAGCATCTTGAACTTGCAAGAGCTGTTTTGAACTACTTCCTGCAGATACTTCAATTACCAGCTGAAGCAAAACTAGAGAAAATCAAAGTTGTGAACAGAGATTACTTTCAATCATACTCACATATTAGCTATCCCAATTTACTAGTTTTGACTGACACTCTTGGAAGAGCAGAAGCTATCGCATTATACAAGAAATTCATTACACAACATACACTTGAAAACAGGGACCCAGATAGAAAAACAGCTGACAATGTGGAAATCATCTTTACTAAGGCGATAGAACCCAAAGAAGTACAATCTGATTGGGAAATTGTTCATGGGATGTTTGGGGATGGAAAATATGCTTTTCGGAACAATAACTGCGTCTTTCTTACTGCCATCGGAGATGACCTGTCCGATCTAGAGCTAAAATACTATGTTTGTTGTTACGGAGATTATGAAAAATTCAAGAATTATCATGACAGTATTCTCCTAACAATGGAACACACAATTGCCCAAGGTGATCCATATTGTTCCCGTGTACTTCATGACACTCGGGTTGACTGGGACTTGACGCATCCTCCGAAAAGTTTCTGGGATAGTATGGAACCTGAAGAATAGGCTGCGAGAAGAAGTGGCGCCCCCGCCGGGACTTGAACCAAGAAACACCCTCCGAAGGATTTCTGGGATAGTATGAAACCTGAGAATGAGTGAGTTTATAATAATTATCAAGCTAAAACACTCTATCCTGATTTGATTTAGAAGGGCTGTTCATGAAATCATTAGAAGATTTTAACATTAGAATCAAAATTCCCGTTGCTTGGGGAGATATGGACTCCCTCAAACATGTAAACAATACACACTTTTTCAAATACTTTGAAACCGCTCGTATCAAATATTTTGAGGAAATTGGGTTCATTGAAACCATGGAGAAGGATTCTATAGGTCCAATTTTAGCCAGTGCTTCTGCTAAATTCATTAAACCCTTGTTCTATCCTGATACAGTAACTGTAGGCACTCGTGTAACTTCTATTGGATCAGATAATTTCATGATGGGACACATCATAGTTAGTAAATCCCAGGGAATCGCCGCCTTCGGCGAAGATAGATTGGTGGTATATGATTACAAATCCTCGAAGAAAACAAACCTTCCCGAATCTGTCAGAAACAAGATTAGAGAAATAGATTCTATTTAGCTTAGAAAAAGTGGCGCCCCCGCCGGGACTTGAACCCGGGTCTCAAGAGATCTGTTCGGACATCAAGACGATGCCAAAGATTGACAGTCTTGAATGCTATTTCGTATTCTGCAGTAAGTCTGCAAAATTGACCGGACTACACTACAGGGGCACTTGCATCAACGCTTACACATTGATTGGAGTGTCCCAAATTCGATTTTCTATTAAACTTGTCGTCTTATACGCGGTTAAGTTTCGGGTATCTCTCCTCCTCGTCATTGTCACATCAAATGTACAACGATTAGTAACAACACTACTATCAATTTAATTCATATACTCTATCATGGGTCGTACAGTACCAACTCATAGAATGGCAGTGGATATGACTGAAGCCAAGTTCAAGGAATTTCGTCGTGCTCTCAGGCCTATTGACAGGGAACGCCTTGACAAGATCTTCGATTATGCTCGACAGCATGGGGATGCAGGTACGATGACCAATGTGCCCAACAAGGTAGATGTGGTTCTTATCTCCGCGATGCTTGAGCTAGTCGGAAGGATTGAGGACCTTGAGGCTGTCACTGATAAGAACTGGGACTAATCTTCTTTCCAGATTGACTTGAAACTATTTCACTATACACAGAGTGAGTTGCGCGTGTTTGTATTTGGTGGAGAGTTTTGGCTGACTTTTCAAGTAACAAATGAGCATTTTGAATAATCTTTTATGATTCATGACCTATTGAGTATTGTATCCACTGTATTTTGGATAATGCGGGAGAGGAAAAGCCTTGATTCAGAAGAGAAAGTTAGTAATCGTTGGGATCGTCCTACTTGTGGTAGGATGTTCTATGATTGCCGTCACGCTAATAGGTCTAAGTGGCGAACAGTGGGCTCCTGTTAACAACAATCTTAACTGGGCGGATATAAGCAATAGCACACTGATTTATGACTTCATAATTCTAGGAGAGGATGGTTCCGGTGAAATCATAGATAATTGGTGGCCTCTGAATAACTCGCAATTTCGAATTACAATCCAGACATTGCCATCTCTCCCTAAATGGATTGAAGCTCGAACGTTTATCGAAGATATTGCTAATATTGGGAAGGTTCAGGTAAGTCAAGTCAATGGTTCAGATGTTACATACAGCATTGGAACCAGAGTTAGAGAGGTTGTGTCATTTCTAATATTTCCTACTGGAGACTGGGAATACTTTGAATCACAATTTGGTGAGAAGGTCGAGATTACCTATCAAGATGGACAATTTCCAAAATATTATGAATACATAGGCAGTTCCACCAGCGACTCAGTATACGACTTCACAAGAAAGTGGAATCAGCAAGGATCAGGACATGGTGCATATTATTCCACGACCTATGGCAATATTGACAAAAATACAGGTATTCCCACATACATATCACACTACTATCTCTTCAGTCATGTAGCTGGGTTTGATTATACACTGATTCTCTCACTGGCTGATTAACATTCTCGCGAGTTTATGACATAGTGAGGAACATTCTCTCTCACTAAGGGAGTCCAATGGTATGACCAAATCTAAATTATATTGGTTTTTGATAGAAATGCATCAAATTCTTGAAGTCATAGAACATATATCTACAAGAGATATCATTTGTATTTAGGTGTTTGAATGGAGAAAGGTGAGATTCTTTCAGAATTAGAAAGTCTGGGTAGTAAATTTGAAGATCCAAAGATTCAGAGAAGATTCAAAGAGTATAACAAAACAATCCTATTCTCATTTCCAGATATTGGAGCATTTTTCTACATGAGAATTGGTGACGCTTCGCTGGATGAAATTGGTGAGGGTGAGGTAGATGCAGAATTATCAGTTACCATGGACAGTACTATGCTGAAAGCAATTCTCTCAAGAGAAGAGAGTCCAATGGCTGCTTACTCCGCAGGGAAACTCAAAACGAAGGGAGAAGTACCTGACCTCCTTAAACTGCAAAAACTACTACTCTAAATCAATATTCTGTCCGAGGTGCATCAGATGAAGACAATCATTACAGCTCCATTCACAGATTCAGAAATAGATGAGCTCCGTGAAGCAGGTCTCGACATAGATCACAGAAGCTGGTTGAATACTGGTAAACTCTACTTAGGTGATTCTTTCCTAGAGATTATCAAGGAGGGCGGTTTCGAAGTAGCTATAGTTGAGGGGGATGAAATCAAAGAAGAAGTTATTGAAAATAGTGAATTGAAACTCAGGTTGTGTTCGGGGGAGTCCAAATAACATATCACTTCCTGCTGCCACAGCGAAAGGAATCCCTGTCATTGCTGCCGTTGGAAGAAATATTGTTGCTGTTGCTGAACTCACAATTTCTTTGATGCTTTCACAAATCAGACGAATTGTTGCCGCTGACCGATTACTACGTGATGATTTCATGGTAGATGACTTTGGCGACTTTGCGAAGTTGTACACTCACAGTATGGGTCAAGAGTTGAATGGAAAAACCGTAGGTGTTATTGGTTTAGGAAAGATTGGGTTTGAAGTTGCCAAGCGTTTACTGGCATTTGGAGTTGATATTCTTGTGAATGATCCATATGCCCCCATCGATCGAATAAAGGAAATCAATGGAGAATCAGTTACGTTTGAGAAACTATTGAGAAAGTCAGACATTGTAACCGTTCATTGCGCTCCTACTGACGAAACAAAAGGACTGCTCGGCAAAGAACAATTTAGTATGATGAAGAAGAGTGCAATTTTCATCAATACAGCAAGAGCCTCAATAACAGATGAGTACGCTTTGCTTGATGCACTGAAATCTGGCACAATAGCGGGAGCTGCACTTGACGTATTTTCAATGGAGCCAGTTGACTGTGACAACATCTTCCTTGAATTGGATAATGTGACCGTTTCTCCGCATATTGGAGGAAACACACACGAAACAATTCAACGACAATCAGAGATACTCACAAGAAACATCAAGACATTTCTTGAGGGTGGTATTCCAGATAATGTTCTGAATCCTGAAGTAATTAAAATGAGGAGGGTATGAAGTGGTCGTAGCAGCAATTGATGCAGGAACTACTGGCGTAAGATGTATGGTTGTTGGAAAGAAAGGGGAGGTTCTTGGCTTTGGTCGTCGTTCGTGGGATTATTCAACACCAGAATTCTTCGAGATTGCAAAGGAGTTTGACCCAGATATTTTCTGGAAATTAATTTGTACAGTGACACTAGAAGCTTTGAAACAGGCTAAGACATCTACGATAGAAGCTGTATCAACTACCAGTCAGCGTCATGGAATTGTTATTCTTGATGCAGACGGCAAAGAGCTTCACGGTGCTCCAAATATTGATGCTCGCGGGGCAATGACACAGTATGTGATTGAGGAGTCGGTAGGTGAGAAATACCATGACATCACTGGATGTTGGCCTCCGTTGATGTTTGCTCCTGCTAGATTAGCATGGTTTGAAGAAGAGGAACCAGAGATCTTCGAGTCCATTGCTCACATTCTTCCGATCAGCGATTGGATAACATTCAAGTTGAGTGGTCAATATGTGACTGAGCCATCATCAGCAAGTAGTACAGGCTTCTTTGACATAACCAAACAATATTGGAGTGGCGAAGTTACTACTGCTATTGGAGTGGAAAAACAAATCCTTCCCAAAATTCGAGTTGCTGGAGAGATTATTGGAGAAGTTACGATCAAAGCAACTAAAGAGTGTGGAATTCCTAAAGGTACGCCTGTAGTACAGGGAGGCACTGATACACATTGCGCACTTCTTGCAGCTCAAACTGAAGTAAACGAAGTCACAGTTATTGCAGGAAGTACAACTCCTGTGATGATGGTGGTCGATGAGATGCAATGTGCACCTGAACAGAAATTCTGGACTAGCTGTCATATATTGCCTAAATTGTGGACATTGGAAAGTAATGCCACGTTGACTGGTGCTTACCTAGAGTGGGTCGTCAATCTTCTTTGTGAACGTGCAGAGAATCCTGAAGAATGCAAACAGAAAACGTTAGAGCATATCTCAGATATTGTGAAAGATATTCCTCTTGGAAGCAACGAAACCCTTGCTGCAATAGGTCCAAGAATAATGGATTGCAGGAAAATAACAGATGTTCCTTTGGCTCGTTTATACTTCCCTCAACCTGCCTTACCTCAGGTCATACCCCTGAACTCAGCAAGTTTAATTCACTCAGTTCTTGAGAACATAGCCTATTCAGTCAGAGGAAATATTGAACAATTGAAAGAATTAGCTGAGCCTACCAAAATAAAGGCAATTGGGGGAGTAACAAGAGCGAAAGCCTGGGTTCAAATTTTAGCTAATGTTCTCAATCAGCCAATTCAAACACCGATTCAACCAGAAGGGAGTCTTCTCGGAGCAGCAATTTGTGCTGCAGTTGGTGCTGATTGGTACAATGGATTTACTGAAGCATCTGAGGAAATGGTGAGTTGGCAACCTGAAACTAAACCGGATGACAGAGCGAATGATTACAATTCATATTACAAGCGATGGAAGGAGATATGGGGTGAGTAATTATGTATGATAATGAGAAGAAAGAATTGCTTGACATCTGTTTGGAGATGATAGAACGAAGTATGGTAATAGGCTCTTCCGGAAATGGAAGCGTTAGAGTTGATGATCATGTTGTTATTACTCCAAGTTCTGTGAAATACAAAGAGATGAAACCTGAGGACATGGTGGTCATCGATCTAGAAGGGGATGTTGTTGAAGGTGATAGGAATCCAAGTACGGAATCACCAATGCATCTTGAGGCATATCGAACTCGGGAGGACGCAGGAGCTGTTATTCACCCTCACAGTATCTTTACGACTGCATTATCTATTCTACATAAACCACTTCCGATGGTTATTGATGAGGTAGTGCCAAAGCTTGGGGGAGAAATTAGAGTAGCATCCTATTCTATGCCTGGATCAAAGGACTTAGCGAAAAATGCTATTGAAGCAATGGTGGATAGAAGCGTAGTTTTGCTATCGAATCATGGAGCTCTCTGCATTGGTAACAATCTGAGGAAAGCTCTTGATAATGCAATCCTACTAGAGCGCTCTTGCCGAATTTACTTGATTGCACTTCAAGCAGGACAACCAATTGAGCTTCCTGCAGATGTTATTGAGGAGGAAGCAGATCTTTGGGAAATGATGAGGGATTTCTAGAGTGGATTCTATGAAAGGGTTCATGGGCGAGATTTTGGTCGTTAATCTTTCCGATAATACAACCAATACCATTCCAATCGATGAGAAGATTGCAAAGAAGTTCTTGGGGGGAAGTGGATACGCAAGTAGAATACTCTATGACCTCATCGATGGCACTACAGACCCACTAGGCCCTGATAATATTCTAATGTTCATGACAGGACCTCTTACAGGAACATTAGCACCTTGTACGGGACGTCATGTCGTGTGTGGAAAATCTCCACTAACAGGATTTTGGGGTGAATCTCACTCTGGAGGACATTTTGGAGCATTCTTAAAATTCTCAGGATACGATGGGATTCTAATCAAGGGAAAAGCCAAGACCCCTGTCACAATCCATGTAAATGACAAGACAATTTCTATTCTTGATGCTCAACATCTCTGGGGTAAAACCACCGATGTGACGCAGAAAATTCTTAGAGATGAATTAGGAAAAGTTCAGACCGCATGCATTGGACCTGCAGGAGAAAATCTCGTTAAGTTTGCAGGTATAATGAATGATGAGAGGTCAGCTGCTCGTTGTGGCCTTGGTGCTGTAATGGGCTCAAAGTTTCTGAAGGCAATTTCTGTTGAAGGCTCAAATCGTCCAGAATTAACAAATGACCCTGAATTCAGAGAGATAGCAACAGAGTCTTTCAAAACATTGGGAGAGGTTATGGAAATTCTTAGGGAATCAGGTACAGCAACATATGTTGATGTAGGCATGATGTATTATGATATGCCTGTCAAGTACTTTCAGGAAACGGAGTTTGATGTTGATGGATTGAATGCCTCTGCAATGAAAGAGCTACTAGTTGGACGGTCTGCGTGTTATTCATGCCCAATTGCCTGTGGACGAAAAATCTCACTTTCGGAATATGATTTGAAAGAGATAGCAGGACCGGAGTATCAGACTATTGCTGCATTTGGATCCAACGTGATGATTGATGACTTGAAGAAAGTCGCGTATATGAATCACCTTTGTAATCAATACGGAATGGATACTATCAGTTGTGGAGGTACACTAGCATTTGCAATACATCTATGTGATATTGGGAAACTCGAATGGGGTCTCACATGGGGAGATTCTGAATCGATGATTGACTTAATCCACGCCATTGCTAGGAGACAAGGGTATGGAGATGAACTTGCTGAGGGTTCGATGCGATTAGCAAAGAAATACAATGCTTCGGACATAGCAATTCATGTGAAAGGACTTGAAGTAGCAAATCATGATCCACGAGCTTTCGGGGGAATGGCAACTATCTATGCTGTCGCAGCACGTGGTGGGACTCACTTAGAGGGAGATATGTATAGTGTAGATATGGGAGTTGAAGTTCGAGAGCTAGGCTTGGTTGCTGGAGACCCTCAGGATGATGATGGTAAGGGTCGCACTGCAGCAATTGCACAAGATTTCAGAGCATTCTTTGATAGTGTTATTATGTGCCACTTTGCAATTGTTCCAACAGAGAAAATACTCAATCTTGTTAGTAAAGCGTTGAGCATTCCGTTCGGGTTAATTGACATATTGAAAATCGGAGCTCGTGCAGTTACAATGAAACGATTGTTCAATCTAAGATGTGGGCTTCAACCTAGCGATGATAGACTCCCAAAAGCATTCCTAAAACCCCAACCTGACGGCGTGACTTACGATTATGTACCAGATGTAGAGAAGCAAATCAAGGAGTATTATGAGTACAGGAAATGGGATTTAGAAACTGGAAAACCAACACAACCCGTATTCGACAAACTTGACTTAGATTGCTAAGCCTTCAAAAGATGTTGGAGTTTCAGAAGGTCTCTTGTAGATCCTTTAGCCTTGATTTTACCTGTCATGAATGCTCGCATAGCAGACAAGGATCCATCTAAGATACTGACAATTGTTTTCCCTTCTGTTGTTACTTTGAAATCGGGTTCTTCAACATTGCCTTCTCTTATGGTCGCCTTTAACGAGTCGAATTCTATTACCACACCAAATTCTAAATCTGTGAAGACCAATTGCATAGTTCGATTAAATTCCTTGAATTTTTTCTGCATTTTTGGCTCTTCCAATTTGAGTGGTATTTTCTGAAGCGCGGTGATAACTTCCTCTTTTGATACCATAGAATCCATATCCATTCTTGTGACAAAGCACGTAATCATCTCGGATTGAAAAGGTTACTGCTTTTTCTAGGAAACACAGCATCAACCAAACGACTTTGAAAGACTGCTATTGTTGCTCTTCCTTTGCCTTTTTATCAAAGTGAGCACTCATGTCCTTTGCTTTTTCAGATTCATCCTTGTTTCCTAAATCAAGATGTAACATGGAGATGAGGGAATAGATCTGTCTTAATCCTGCATAATTATCGATGCTAGAAAGAATACCCGCGGCATCTTGTGCAACGTATAGAGCTTGATCATAGAGACTCTTCCCTTTCAGAATATTTGCTCTTACTAAAAGAGTCCAACCAACAACTTGCTGCATATCACTATTCTCACTGTCAATTCCACCTTTGATAATATCTGTAAATTGAGCCTCGGCGTCAGGAAGTTTCCCATCATTTAGGAGTCTAATCCCCTTAGCCAACCTTGAACGTGCAATCTGAACAGAATCACCTGATTCAATTGCTAATTGAAGTGATTTTTCAGCTCTTTCCAATGTACCCTCGGTGTCATCAAGATTATTCAGGGATTCGTCAATTCGCATCAAACAATACGCAAGAACTCTTTTCCGTTCACGTTCGATTGTTTCTGGCAAATCGGAGAGATTATTGAGTATCTCTTCTACTTCTCTGTATGCCTTTAATTCCATTTCAGTATCTTCATTTCTTACTGCAGTCCATAACGCTTTTTCAATCATCGACTCTGCTTGCTTTATCTTTTCTAGAACCGTATCCAAATTATAACCTCTCAGCAGCGTTTTGAGTGAGTCTACTTATCCTTTCCGAATTTTATCACAATGCACCCTCTAAGTCTATTTACTTACAACACAACTGCATTCTGAATCCTCATTTCTCAGTTTAGCAAAATCCTTTTTACATCAGGATGTGGTATGTAGAACGGCTTAGGCCTAGGTAACAAGGGTAGATGACACACCAAATATTGGTTTTAAAGAAAACCTTTTATGTCCACAAAAATCCTCAAAGGTGCTCAAGCTAACTGCTTCCCTCTCATGCATGACCATGCAAACCATTCTATTGATTGCAGTTTACCGTGCAATTATCTGATGTATGCATATCATGTATAGATGTAATGGGCTCGTGGCGCAGCTAGGTAGCGCAGCAGGCTTTTAACCTGAGGATTATGAGGTTCGCCTCATATCGGGTAGAGATCGCGAGTTCAAATCTCGCCGAGCCCGCCACACTCTGAGCATGGGTAGGAGCAGCATAGACTGAGTAAAGAATAACGGGGCTACTATTGCGGCGGATGAGCATACTCGGATTTTCTGGGTTATGCGCGGGAAGCTATGAGCAGCAGTGGTTTCCCCGTCCCAATTATCAGGGGTTTAGCGCGATGTCGGATGTGGAAGATAGACAGAAGTACTGGCCTGTTATAGAGTCATATTTCGCTGAGAAAGGATTGGTAGGTCAGCACTTAGATTCATTTAATCGGTTTGTACGAGAAGAACTACAGCATGTAGTAGATAGCGTAGGACGACTGAATCCAAAGGTCGAGGGATATTTTGTTGACTTAGGGAAAATCACAGTAAATTCCCCATCAGTTCGAGAAGCTGATGGTAGTGAACATCCACTCTTTCCTAACGAAGCAAGAATTAGAAACTTGACATATGCTAGCAAGCTGTTTTTGGATATGACTCCTGTGCGTCAGGAAGGTTCAGTTAGTACTCGAATGGAAACTATGCAAATCTACATTGGTGATTTGCCCATCATGCTAAGAAGTGAAAAATGTCTTCTTCATGCCCTTTCAGAAGAGGAATTGATAGCACGTGGTGAAGATCCAAAAGACCCCGGTGGATATTTCATCATTAATGGTTCCGAACGAGTTCTTGTTACCCAAGAAGATTTGGCGCCCAATAGAATTCTAATTGATTCCGCAAGTAAAAGTTCCAGCTACACTCACATCGCTAAAGTATTTTCAACATCCCGTGGATTCCGTGCACCAGTCACCATTGAGAGAAAACGCACTGGTGAACTTCGAGTATCATTTCCTTCAGTACCCGGTAAGATACCACTTGCCATTCTTATGAAAGCCCTTGGGCTGGAATCTGACAGGGACATTGCAGAAGTCATCTCTGATGACCCCTCAATACTTGAAGATCTATATGTTACAATCGAACAGTCTGCACCAATCAATGCAACTCAGGAAGATGAAGATATCTCCACAAGGACAAATGCATTGGATTTCATTGGAAAACGTGTCGCAGTTGGACAGACCAAAGAATACCGTCTTGCTCGTGCAGAAAAGGTCCTTGACAGGTATCTGTTACCTCATATTGGTACTGAGGATACACACAGACTGCAGAAAGCATACTATCTCGGTCAAATGGTTGAAAGATTACTAGAATTGGTCATCAGCAAACGTACACCAGATGACAAAGACCATTATTCTAACAAGCGTCTCAAACTATCTGGAGACCTCCTTATGTCACTGTTCAGAGTAGCCCTCTACTCTCTCACACGTGACATCAAATACCAATTGGAGCGAACTGCTGTACGTGGTCGCAAGCCAAACATTCGAACTGCTGTACGTGCAGATGTTATCACTCAACGATTGAAGCATGCACTCGCGACAGGTAACTGGGTGGGTGGCAAGGCTGGAGTATCACAACTCCTGGATCGTACGAATTACATTTCTTCATTATCACATCTAAGACGTGTTGTATCTCCATTATCTAGGTCACAACCTCACTTCGAAGCACGTGATCTGCATTCAACTCACTGGGGCAAGATATGTCCAAACGAAACTCCAGAAGGACCCAACTGTGGTCTGGTCAAGAACATTGCAATGATGGCATACATCTCTGTTGGTACAGAGGAAGATGCTGTTGAACGTGCACTTCTCCAAGGCGAAGTCGAATCAATCGAGAAGCTGAAAGGCAAACGTGGTTCAAAATGGGCTGATGTATTCCTGAATGGACGATTGGTTGGAGTTCATCCTGCTCCACAGGTTCTGGTTAAGACCATCAGACAGAAACGCCGTGCTGGAGAGATTGACAACGAAGTCAATATTGCATATTATGATGGTATCAACGAGGTACAAGCAAACAGCGACGCCGGTCGTGTCAGACGTCCGGTCATTGTAGTTGAGAACGGAAAGAGCCGTCTTACAGCAGAACATCTCCGGATGATTCTCAATAACGAATGGGGCTTCAATGAACTGATGAGGAACGGCATCGTCGAATTTATCGATGCTGAAGAAGAAGAAAACACACTCATCGCGATGTTCGAAGAGGAAATTGGCCCTAAGACAACACATCTTGAAATCGTACCATCAACAATTCTTGGAATATCTGCTGCTTTGATACCATTCCCAGAAAGGAACCAGTCCCCACGTAATGTGTACATGGCAGGAATGGCTAAGCAATCAGTAGGTGTACCCGCTGCTAACTTCAAGTTCAGAACAGACACTCGTTCACACTTCTTCCATTACCCACAAGTCCCATTGGTCAAGACTCGTGCTATGGACTCAATCGGATTTGAGAAACGTCCCGCAGGACAGAACTTTGTTGTAGCAATTCTATCCTTTGAAGGATATAACATTGAAGATGCACTTATCATGAACAAGGCTTCCATTGAACGAGGTCTTGGGAGAAGCACCTTTGCTCGTGTTTACGAGAGTGAAGAACGCAAATATCCAGGTGGTCAGGAAGACAAATTCGAGATTCCAGACCGCAGTGTTCGTGGTTATAGAGCATCAGAATCATATCGAAACCTTGGTGAGGATGGAATTATCGAAACTGAGGTAGAAGTACAAGGTGGAGATGTACTAATTGGGAGAACCTCCCCTCCACGATTCCTTGAGGAATATTCCGAGTTCGAGATCGCAGCACCTAATCGTCGAGAAACCTCCATTGCTGTACGGCATGGTGAGGCTGGTGTTGTTGATAGCGTCATTCTCACAGAGACAATCGACGGTAATCGTCTTGTCAAAGTAAAGGTCCGTGACCTGAGAATCCCCGAACTTGGTGACAAATATGCCTCCCGTCATGGTCAGAAAGGAGTCCTCGGATACATTGTTCCACAGCAGGACTGTCCATTCACAGAGGATGGAGTTGTACCTGACCTTATCATTAACCCCCACGCTATTCCAAGTCGAATGACCATCGGTCAGATTCTTGAGATGGTTGCTGGAAAAGCTGCTGGCGCAGCTGGCATTCAACAGGATGCTACTCCATTCAGTGGAGTAACCGAGGAAGAACTCTTTGATATCCTAAGGAAGTCCGGACTCAAACACAACGGCCGAGAGGTCATGTATTCCGGTATCACAGGACAGAAACTCAGGACTGACGTATTCATCGGTCTGATCTACTACCAGAAACTGCATCACATGGTCGCTGACAAGATTCATGCCAGAGCTCGTGGTCCAGTACAGATTCTTACACGCCAACCCACAGAGGGTCGTGCCAGAGAAGGTGGTCTTCGATTTGGAGAAATGGAGCGTGACGTGCTCATCGGACACGGAGCTGCAATCCTTCTGAAGGGTCGACTGCTTGATGAGTCTGACAAGAGCAACATGCTGGTCTGTGAGGAATGTGGTCTGATTGGTGTCTA
>JAEOSL010000061.1 GCA_016840385.1 Candidatus Thorarchaeota archaeon
ACAAAAGGTCATATATTAACCAGAATTGGTTAACTACGAAGAATGTGAGTGCTATCTGTGAAGTCTATCCATTTCAGGTTTCCAACCAAGCGGCAGGAATTCATATGGCTGAAAAGACGACAGGAAATCCCTCCGTCGACAATCGCTCGAGAATTGAAGGTATCGCGGGCATTAGTTAGCAAGACACAACGAATTGCTGAGGAAAGAATCGAGAAAATCCTGTTGCACACTGCAGCGACAAATCGGATTAATATCCAGCAAATCAGTCCAAGATACGGTTTTGCCATGGGTTACTGTCCTGCAAACAAGTCGGAAACATACATTGTATACTCACCTGATCTGGGAACTCAACTATGGTTCAGTCACGAGGGAAACTGTAGTAGTTGCAGTGAGCAGTCAGTATGCGAGAAGACAATCCGCACGCTAGCTCATGAATGGAATCTCCCACTCCAGAAGGGAATACCAGCAACAGAAGCAGCAGAAGAACTATTTATTGCAATAATGAGGCGATTGAAATGGAGCGAGTAGACACAGGGTCGGAAGTTCATTCCTCAAGCATTCATGAAAATCTCAATACAAGAACACTGTATGAGATGGTCACAGCTTGGGCTGAACAACCGTGGGATGGAGTCCAATACAAGCGCATTGCAGAGGAACTTTGGGATTTGCTTGATGCTTCGAATCTCATGGAAGGACCATATGGCGATTCCGTTACGCTGCTTGAGTCGTGTATTACCGACTCAGCAGAAGGAATAGAAGCAGGTCTGTTTCAGGCTAAGCAGGCAGTAAGCAATCTGAAGAAGCTTATAGAGAATGACGACTTTGTTGAGGGTGCTAAGATTATAGAAGTCTATATCAAGATAAATCCAGTGTGCAGAATATCAAATCTGACGGGTTTGCATAAGTCAGGTAAAGGTCTGCCATTCCCTGAGTGGAATAGAAGGAATACCCTGTTAGTTTCTTTGTCGCTTGTTTCTTGGCTTGTGCTGTATGTGGTGTTAGTAGGCTTTGGGGTATGGGAACCCACGCAGCTTATCACATGGACTATCATCACTGGTGTGTCTGGAGTTTTCTTCTACTTCTTTCGGAGAGGACTCCATAATTTCAGGTTCAGAAGAACGTTTTGGATCGTAGGATTTGGATGTTTCTTCTGTATGCCACTTGCAATTGCTTGGTTATATCTTCTGAGCTGGCTAGCTGCTCCCTTTGTGAGCTGGCTCGCTACTCCCTCACTTCCTCTAGTTCTTCGATTGATGATTTTTGTTCCTGTTTATATCATCCCACCTTTGCTAGGTGGTGGTTTGATTGCAGAGATATTAGGGAAACAGCGTGACTACATGCCTTACATGTGATCCCGCGGGTTGCACGGTTCTAGAATGACCTCTAACCAAGCTTGTACTCATTTATGATTTCCCAGAATGCTCTATGTTGGGCTATCTTTCCAGTCGTCGTTCTACGCAGTCGCTTTTCCATGAGGTCATTCTTGGAGAGAACCCCCTCCTTGTTTAGACTATGGACACCATCCTACCAAATCACAGATTATAGTGCTAAAATATGTGCATCCCAAAGTGTAACACAGTTGAAGGTATGGCAATGCTGGGGGGAAATATCCCTCAAGTAATTTGGCAAATTCCTCATCCATACGATCTAGCTGCTCTTCATAGATACCCACAGCAAACGGCATTAATCCAAATATTCGAGCTCCTTTATTCTTCGACATCCAAGCGCGAATCTGACCTTTCGAATGCATTGTTTCCAAGAGGGTTTCTATTTCATCTGGTGGTCTTTCAAGACGTATTGCTATCGTTTCAGCTGTTTCAGCTTTGAGTTTTAATTTCCTACAGAGTTCTGCTTCTTCAGGAGTGAAAATCCATTCAAGAACTCGCAGATGAGTTCCATCTTCAACTGCAGGATAACCATTCGGGATTGTATCGAGAACAAGCGCTAGTTCTTCGTATGGATTCGTGACTGTCATAACCTGTTGAGCTTTTCAATCTCCTAAAATAACCCTTCCATCATCAAGTTTCATATAGTCTATGGAGATTTCTAACATGTTGACCTCTTTGGAGTTTCTCATTCTAGACAGCTGAGTACGATACCCAGTGGCCTGAGCTCTGAATTCACTCTTTCCACAATCTCAGTGCATTCCAGTCCCTTTCCAATCAGTATGTGAGCTAGGGACATCTGGAAAGGTGGCAGGAATGGTATACTACTTGCTTCTAGGATATTGGCGTACGTGTCTCTCGCGGCTTCATCCGTAAGGTATGATTCCAACTGCTGAAGTGTGGTTCGAGTTTCAAGAAGTATCATTGATATTTTCTTCATGAACGCAGTTTTGGGAACATTGACAGATTCACCGAATAAACGTTTGACATTCTCTTCAAACCAGGTTCTCATTCGTTCTGGACTATAGACTGGAAGAACAATTGCACCCTCGTGTTCATCCTCTGCAGGCATAATTCTGATGAGACCTCGTTTCTCTGCTGACATGACAAAGTCTGAGAATCTACGGTACCCTACTTTTTCAAATTCCAATCCTCTCTCCCTCATCTTAATTCCTAGACTCATTAAGGATGGTGGAGGTCCCTCGTTAAGGTCTTCCTCAGTGATCATAGCAAGGAAATCAAATGCTTCACTAACTTCCTGCGACATCTTGACAGATTGAGGTGTAAGTGTTTTTGGTAGTGCAAGCACAGTGCTTGGTAACTCTCCTTCCTGGTCGATGTATCTCTGTGCTTCTGCCCATTCTAAGAACTCATTCCAACCTGCGAATTCTAGTTCCTTTTCATTGAATTCTGGATTTAGTGAGTTCATTACATGTTTTGCATGACCTACTCCTGGTTTGCTACCTGTTTTCATTATTGTACGAACAACTTCTTGGAGCTGAACTCCAGCAATATGCCTTTGTTTAACTATACTCTGGACTGATTCATCACAGTCTTCGGGACGGACACAATCTAGTGATGGTCTAAATGAAAATATGTCACTGTAAATTGTAGCGAGGTCGGGTAGTTCTGATGCTGTGATTACTGGATTACTGATAAGCCAGAGTTCAACACCTCGCTCTTTGAGAGACCCAACAAGGAGTTTGAAGTCACCATCTCCTGTAATCATTACATATCGAGTAGTTTCAGGGTAGTGGACAAGATGATCCAGAATGTACGAGGCCATCTTGTAGTCACTTGCATTGTCCTTGTTATCCGGCACGTGGATGAGATCATACCCAAGGGAGTAGAGATCTTCAGCCATATCTCGACGAGGATCCCAATCCGCAAAAGCATAGGCTTTCACAATGTGTCCTGACTTGCGTATTTGCTCAGTCATTGCTTTATGGGTTGATGATTCATCTGAAACATTTTCTACGTCCCAGAATATTGCTAATTGTGTTTTTGCCTCTGATGTCATCAGAAACACCTCTCCGGATATATCCCATTGAAGCAAGAGCCTATATGAGCCTACTGAAATTACTATGTCTACATAGAGGAAAGCTCATTACAGTGATATTTGAAGCAAAAACAGTCGCATAGCTCTACCTATTGAGAACCAACTCTCCAAATCAAGAGGAATACTTGAATGCCACAAAAAGAGCGAGTAAACCGAGAAGATTTCCAGTTAGATGAAAAGCACTACAAGGAACTTCTCATATATCTTCCAGAAGGTGTTGGAATAACCGACCTGGATGAAAATCTCGTTTTTGTCAATGATGAATTTGCAGCAATGCTGGGTTATGAATATCAAGAACTACTTGAAATGAGCATATACGATTTAGTCCCTGAGCGCGACAAACCTCTTCTAGAAAGAGAATCTGCAAAACGCGCAGTTGGAGTATCCTCTGGGTATAATATAGTACTAACTAGAAAAGATGGCGGCGAAATAATTGTCCGGGTATCTGGTGTACCGCGTCGTGATGAAGAGGACAATGTAGTAGGTACGATGGCTGTCATCATCGATATTACAGCAGAGCGTGAGCAAGAACTGGAACTTCAAAAGCTATCAAGAGCAATAGAGGCAAGTCCCACTTCTGTTGTAATCACTGATATTGATGGTATAATCGAATATGTGAACCCGATATTTACCGAACTCACGGGATATACGGCTGAGGAAGCACTTGGGAAGAATCCTCGTATTTTGAAATCCGATCGAACTCCTGCTAAAACGTATGATGATTTATGGAATGCACTCACAGCTGGCAAGGTCTGGTACGGTAGATTCATCAATCGAAAGAAGAGTGGTGAGTTATATTGGGAAGAGGCTGCTATCTCTCCAGTTTTCGATTCTGATGGAAAAGCAACTCATTATGTTGCAGTTAAGGAAGACATTACTAGAAATGTAATTGCTGAAGAGAAATTGCATTTTTCCAATCAAGATCTGAAACTCTATACTTCTTTCTTACAGCATGATTTACGAAATGACCTCCAAGTGCTCATGAGCCATGCCGAGGCTGCTCTTATGTTGATGGATGAAGATTCTCGTGCTTCGGAATACATCTCTATTGTACAAGCTGCTTCAGAAAGAATGGTCAGTCTCCTTGACGTATTTGGTCGTCCAGCAGAGATTGATGAGGTTGACATTGTAGGTATTCTTGAAAGATGCAAATCCCAAGCAGAAAAAACCCATTCAAATCTGACTGTGAAGATTGATGTTAATACTAATGAAACCGAGGTTCTGAGTGCGAGACTCATCCCCATGGTCTTTGACAATCTAATGCGTAATTCAGCAGAATACGCAGAAAAAGACGTTACACTCACAATCGAACTTACGAGTGATGACGATTTTGTTTTCATTACAGTGAGTGATGACGGTCCTGGTCTTTCCAAAGAGATAGAGTCTAGGGTATTTGAAAAGGGCGCATCCACTACTGGTGGCGGATTTGGATTATATCTAACAAAGAAGGTTGTCGAAGGATACGGCGGCAAAATTGAATATATCTCAGATAAAAAACGACCAGGGACAACATTCAGGATACAACTCCCCAGCAAACCATCATAATTTCTAGATTCTTTGCGTATCCACTCACATTTATGAGAGTGATTGGTTTTCAGTGAATATAGGATTATGAGAATTCACGTTAGAGGTTGAAACAAATGAAAGAAGATGCATGGAAATGGATTTCAGATAATGAATCGAAAATCATCGAAGCTAGTGATAAGATTTGGAATTTCGCAGAACTGGGACTTGTAGAATACAAATCCTCAGAACTTCTAGCCCATATCCTTGAGGAGAATGGCTTCAAGGTACAGATGGGCGTGTCCGACATGCCGACCGCATTTGTGGCATCTTGGGGATCAGGAGGTCCCATTATCGGAATGCAAGGAGAATATGATGCACTTCCCGGAATATCGCAGAAGGTTTCAACACAAAGGGAACCCTTGGTCGAAGGTGCCCCTGGACACGGGTGTGGACATAATATCCATGGAATGACTGCAGTATCTGCTGCAATCGCAGTAAAGGTTGCAATGGAGAATAGTGGTACAAAAGGGACGATTCGATTCTATGGTACTCCCGCAGAAGAAACATACAGTGGAAAGATGTTCATGGTGCGAGATGGACTGTATGATGATGTCGCAGCTGTACTGAGTCACCATCCTGGAAGTCATAACTACGCAGGGATTGGTAGTAGTCTATCTGTGAATTCAGTGAAGTTTCATTTTCATGGAGTTTCTTCACACGCAGCTTACACACCTTTTCTAGGAAAGAGCGCTTTAGATGCGTTGGAACTTATGAATACGGGAGTCAATTTCATGCGGGAACACATCATCCAAGAAGCTCGGATTCACTATGTCATTGAAGATGGTGGTATGCAACCTAATGTAATTCCCCCTTATGCTCGCAGTTGGTATTTCATCCGCGCTCCAGAACGTGAGCAAGTCATGCAACTATCAAAGTGGATTGGGAAAATAGCAGATGGTGCAGATTTGATGGCTAGAACAACACATGAGATGGAGTTTATTGAGGGATGTTACAATGTACTTCCGAACAAAGCCCTGAGTGACGTTGTGACTTCTAATATGAGAGAAGTTGGTATCCCTGAATATTCTGCTGCTGAACTAAAATTTGCAGAAGAAATGACTGAAACTGTTTCAAAAGATGACAAGATTGAAGAACTTCGATTGACCAAGCGTCCTGGCTGGCAGGATTTAGTAGACAAAACAATTGATACTGATATCATGGATCCGTGGGATGAAGATTTTGTCTGGCCTGGGTCAACTGATGTTGGTGATGTAAGCTGGGTTGCTCCAACTATGGAATTCACCACAGCGACCTTTGTTCTTGGTACAGGAGGCCATTCTTGGCAAGTTGTAGCCTGTAGTGGTTCTAGTATTGGTCACAAATCTCTGTTATTTGCAGCAAGAACTATGGCTGGGTCTGCAATTGACCTTCTAACTAAACCGGACCTACTCAAACGAGCTCAGGAGGAATTTGAAACTCGTATAGCAGGACGAAAATATGTATCACCAGTAGGAAAGGATGTCAAACCACCTCTTGAACTGGCTAAACGAACCGCAGGATTGGAAGATTAATACGATAATTTCGAAAATCATCCTCGAAAATATTTTCGAAAACCTTTACAGGTGATGTTACGGTAGTTTGGCATTGCGTGTAGCCACCGGGGATGATGTTCTTCATGAGAACCTGTGCAAGTTGTGGAAAGGCGAATAATCCCATACGGAAATACTGCACGAGATGTGGGAAATGCCTCATCTCAGTGAAAGATGATGCACCAAGTCCAACTCCAACCAGTGTCATCACTGAAACTCAAATTCCTGATGTACAACCTTCTGTTGATACATCTGAAGAAGGATACACCCGATCAGACACAGTCAAGGCTACGACTGATGATAAATGGGTTCGTCCCAGTCAAGTTGCTCGTGACCGTGTGCGTTCCAAATCTACAAGTAGAGGAAAATCCGAGATGGAAAAGGCCAAGGAAGCATTTGCCAAAGCTGAAGGCGTTGGTATTTATGAACCTGATGGCTCTGGAGTTGTAGAAACACGGATGCTTCGTGCTAGTGAGGTCCGTGAGTTGATGGGTGAAGGAGCAGTCATAACTCAAGAATCTGCCCCAGCTACTCCACCTACAACACAACCAACTCCTGCACCAGCTCCCTCAACTACTCAACCAACACTTCCTCCCCCAGAAGCAGGTCCGAAACCTACACCCGCAGCTCCCCCAGCTACTCAACCAACACTTCCTCCCCCAGAAGCAAGTCCGAAACCTGCAGCTCCCCCTGTAACTCCATCCCAACCTCCAGTAGCAGCGCCCTCACCTCAACCTGCTCCAATTCCAACACCCACTGCACCTGCAACAAATAAGTCTGAATTTGCAGCAAAACCGACACCCCCCGTACAGACTCCTCCTCCTGCGGCACCTGTACGCACATCAGTAAAGCCACCTACTCCTGAACCCACCGTTACTTCTGCGGCTTCCATAAGTCTTGATACAAGAGTTCCCGAGATAGAAGAAATACTATCTCAGGTATCTGAACCAGAAGACCTTCAAGATAGGAAGATCAAAGATCTAATTGCTGGCATGACTACACAGCATGCAGAATTACGTAGAGTGCGAGAAGATATGGCAAACGTAACAGCACGTCTGGATGAATTCGTTCGAACCTGCCAAAATGATGCTGAAGTCAAGAGAATTCATTATGAAAGTCTGTGCGATCAAGAGCGGTTTGCCAAGAAAGAGTACGAATCCGCAAAGAAAGAATTCGAACGAGTTGATAAGAGAAGAAAGAAAGAAATCTCATCTCTTGAAGGTAAGGTAAAATCTGTTGAGAAGAATATCTCCAAGTCCGAAGATGCAGTGAAAAAGCGCATTACAGAACTGGACAAAGTACGGGAGAAAATTGCTCAACTACAAGAACAGGAATCGTGAGCAATCATCAATCGATTCTGTTCAATAACTGAGCGCATAGTATGGACACACTGATACACACATTCCACAGCCTTCGCACTTATCGGCATCAATTGCAAAGATATTTTCTTTCTTGTTTGATGTTATTGCTCCATATACACATGATTTCTCGCAGAGTCCACATATTGTGCACTTGTCCATGTCTACTACCGGTGGTGGATCAAGGTTCACACCCTTCTTGAGATGAGGTAGAGCTATCCCCTGAATGTCCTTTATGGATTCATATCCATGGGAGTCGAGCCATTCATCTGCTTGTCCTGCAATCTTTCCGTAGATGCTATCGCCTTCGAGGATTGCAGCTGTGCAGACCTCTACTGCTGAAGCACCAGCCATCATGAACTCGATGACGTCCCCACCAGATACAACTCCACCAACACCAATCACAGGAAGTTTGACAGCACTTGCAATATCTGCTACACATCTCAGAGCTATTGGTTTCAGAGCAGAACCACTCATCCACCCAGTTCCATTCTCACTACCTAACATTGGTTTTCCAGTTTCAATATCTACCCTAAGACAGGGACCATAGGTATTGATTGCAGCGATGGCATCTACGTGGGATTCTAAGGATTTAGCTACTTCTGCAACGTCCACCTTTGGACTCAATTTTGCGATGATTGGAATATCTACAGCATCTCTCAGAGCTTTTGCAATCTCTACATGACCTCCAACATAATGTGTGCTATACTCGATTGCTTGAACTCCCGCTTTCTCCAGTTTCGGTGCAATTTCTCTCACATTCTCAGGAGTGTACCCAACACTTGCAATCAAAGGTAATCCTGCACTTAGAGCAATTGGATATTCTCTCTCAAGCCAGGTTTCTAGAGGAAGCTCACTCCAAAGTTCAGCATTGAGAATTCCTCTTCTTGATCCAACTCGACCCTCTTTCAATGCTGCCATATTTGGTTTCGGTACATCCGCTGGTTTTACACTGACAGTCTTTGCAACGAGACCTCCCACACCACCTGCAGCGGCATTGAGAAGAGTCATCCCATCTCTTGATGTGGGACCTGCTGCAGTTAGGATAGGATTTCTGAATCTAAGTCCTAATAGTTCAATGCTAAGGTCTGCCATACAGTCAACTGACACGTTCGTCAACATAAACCATGTGTTTCATAGATTACCTTGTCATTCCCTTTGGCTTTAGTTCATCAACTACAAAACCCAGTTGTAGTTCTTTGAGTTTGGCCTCTTTCGGATAACCAGTTTCTCTATCGCATCCTCGGTATTCATAATACTCGTCAAGCATCTCATCTAGGTCCGGAAGTCCTCCCTTTGATGGTCCCGTTGGCATCGGTTCTGACAGAAGTCTTGGTGGTAAGGTCTCTTCCTTTCGAGTCACACCTATTCTGTGATTGAAGGCTCGTCTGAGATGACTGATTCGTTCAGCACTCTGTCTAACATACTTTGGATTGCCCCATTCCTCCATTCCAGTAAGAGCTGGAAGGACATTCACAAAGGTATCAAAGTAGAAGACTGGAGGCCACATGGTTGCGTATTTGCAAATCACTGCTGAGTCAACTAGAGCATATAGATCCTCCATGTCCCACACAACTTCTCCCTTATGTTTTGGAGACATGATGTCAAGGATAGCATCTGTCTTACTATCATCGAATCTCTGTTTCACAATGCTTGGATATCCAAGTTCTTCTAGACTTGATAAACTTCTGAGATGATCTGCACCTCGTACATTTGTGGCATATGTGAGTCCGATACTCTGGTGAGCTCTTGGGTCCTGTCCTGAGGCTTCAAGCCCCTTCACATGGACTGCATATTTCCAGGCATCTCCACCTATCTGCTCTGCAGCTTTTCTGACACCGTTCGCTAGAATCTTACCTATTCCTTCTCGTTTGGCAATCTTTTCCACAAGTTCAACCTGTGCTGCAGCATTACCCCACGAAAGATCCAGACCATCAGTATCTTTCTTGGTCAGGATGCCTTTTTCATAGAGTTCCATTGCAAAACCAATCGTCTTTCCACAAGAGATTGTATCCATTCCAAGGAGGTCACATCTCTTACCCATATGGAACACTGACTCTACATCGTTGTTAAGGCAATTCGAACCAAAAGCCATTAGTGTTTCATATTCTGGGCCACCAATGGGGTCAGTTGGGTATTCGCCTCCCTTCACACGGATAACATACTTGCATCCGACTGCACACCCATGGCATGCTTCTTGGGCAATACGATATTTCTCTGCTATAATTTCTGGACCGATATCTTCTGCATCCTCATAGAATCCAGTCCAGTGATTCTTTGTGGGAAGTCGACCTATCTCATTGATTATTGCGACAAGGTCAGTAGTCCCATATTTTCGCAATGACGCAAGTGAATCCTTCCAGATTGGGTCTTTCAACCTGTCCATCTCTCGAGCATTGGCCTCAAGATATTTCTCCATATCATGCGCTTCTAATCCTAATGAACCTGAAGCTGCAATGCCTTTCAGATTCTTTGAACCCATCACAGTTCCGAGACCGGCTCTTCCTGCAGCACGGTAGAAGTCGACGATAATTGCACCGTAGAGTACTTGATTTTCTCCACCAGGTCCAATGACTGCTGTTTCAATTGAAGGATCCTTGTGGTCCTCTCGGATCATAATTGTTGTTTTGTCGGTTTCTTGACCCCACAAGTGTGATGCATCAAGTAGTTCTGCTTTGCCATCTCTCAAGAACAGATATACTGGCTTTTTGGAGCGTCCATTGATAATGACAAAATCAAAACCTGCATATTTTATCTCTGGACCCATGAACCCACCTACGTGGGATTCCGCCCAGACTCCTGTTAGCGGACCTCGAGCGGCAAACATCATTCTCCCTGAGGGTGAAAACATTACTCCCGTAAGTGGTCCAGTCCCCACAACAAGTACATTTTCTGGAGATAGCGGATCTGTTTTTGCTGTAGTCCTCTCCCAGAGTATCTTGGAGGAAACACCAGCTCCACCAAGGTATAATCTCGCCCACTCTTTCTCCATCTCTTTCTTGTGGACGACTCCTTTAGTGAGGTCAACTTCTAGATAATATCCTGCGTATCCTTTGTATGGAAATGTCACTCTTGAGCCTCCTTGATTTGAATTCCTAATTTTTGAATCGCTGGAGAAACGGCTTTCCTACGTTGGTCGAGTCCTTCTGATTTCATTGATGAAACACTGATTGCACCATAATCACATGCCTTAACGCATGCAGGGTTTCCATCACAGAGGTCGCACTTTATCGCTTTCTTGGTTTGAGGGTCTATAGCGATTCCACCATAAACACAAGCAGTTATACAGTTCATGCACCCAATGCATGTTTCTTGTTTTACGTATAGAATCCCGTGATCTTTCTCAACAATTGCACCATTTGGACAGGCTTCTTGACATAATGGATTTTCACACTGCAAACAAACCATTGGAACAACCAGATTCCTGACTTCGTCTTTCAGAATTTGGATTCTCGACCTCTTTGGGTTGAATGATTGTGTATGAGCAGTAGAACAAGCTAGTTCACAATTTCGACAACCAGTGCACAATTCTAAATCGATAGTAAGGATTTCCTTCACGGGACAGTCGCTCCGAAACTATATGCGCCTCTTTCATTCTTTCTTACCACCTTTAAGTTGTTCCGCTAAGGAATAGAATATACGTCCTACAAAGCTATTTGTAACGAACTCGTTCGATTTCAGCTACTGGTTTGCCCTAGTGCTGTTGCGTTGCCACATGAGTAGAGAAGTGGGACTATGACCATATCCTACGAGCGAAAGCCATCCCCGGATAGAACTGAATTCCGCAGAGTAGCAGATACTATGCTAATCCCTGTAGTGGAATTTGACTTAGAGTTGTCACTATTATATGCAAATCCAGCAGCTCTTTCGATGCTAAAATTTTGTGATGAGCGACTATCTGAAGGTCTGAAAGTCAAAGATCTGCTTATTCCAGAGCAACATGCTCTAGTAAATGAGGCTCTCGGATTGCTAGATGGTGATGTTGAACCAACATCTCTCTCACTCAGGATAGTAACCGGAAGTGGAGTTGCTATTCCTTGTCAAGTATATGCTGACAGGATTTTCAACGATGGTAAACCCATAGGCTTTGCAGTATATGTTGTAGATCTCTCTCGTAGAGAAGCAACTGAAGAAAAGATACTCTCACGTAAAGAAATTCTAGAGTTCATGGTTGATTATTACAGTTTTAGCGGAATCATCATTGTCGATGATCAATTCAAGTTTGAGTATGTAAATGATAAACTATGCGACATTATAGGAAGACGAAGAAGCGAGATACTGGGTCACGATTTTCGAGAATTCATGTACCCTGAAAGCGTCGACATTGTTTCAGAGCGGTATGTAAAACGCCAACAAGGTGAGGAAGTTCCATCTGTCTACGAGCTTCAAGTACTGCGTAAAGATGGAGAAATTCGTGATATTCGATTGAATGTGGGTTCCATCCGAGGAAGTGATGGTAATATTCGTACGGTCGCTCAAATCTTAGATATATCAGAAGAAAAGGAAGGAGCCCGCGCACTTGAAGAATCTGAACATCGATATAGGAATCTTGTAGAAACCATGGATTCTGGTCTTAGTGTTGATGATACTGAGGGTCGGATGATTCTGGTCAATGATGCACTAAGTCGTATGTTGGGGTACGATTCTCCAGAGGATTTGATCGGTAAGAAGATTACATCAGTCCTTCATGGCTGGACCGAGAATAATGTAGCTCAGAAAGTTGAAGAAAGGAAGGCTGGAAAAATTGAGCACTACGAAGCGCAGCTCCGCCATAAGACTGGTGGAATTGTTCCTGTAGTAGTTTCTGCATCTCCCTTACTTGACCGCAATGACGAGTATGTTGGTAGCATGGCGGTCTTCGCAGATATTTCCGAATTAAAGAAAACTGAGGCAGAGGTGCACTTTCTACTTGACCTTATTCTCCATGATATTGGTAATCAACTGCAGCTAATCTTGGCTGGTGGTGATTTCCTTGAGAGAGACTCTCCAGGAGACCAGATAATACGGTCGAAGAGATATATCATGGATGGCGCACTACGATGCTTGGAGCTAATTCAGAAAGTGCGACGTGCAGAAGAATCAAAATCAGAGCCTCTTGCTGCAAGGCATCTGTGCACAGTTACTTACGCTGAGTCGGAACTTCTATTCAAACAGAGGGGAGTTCGTGTAGATCACAGTGAATTAGGAGATGGAATCATAGTCTATGCTGACCAAGCACTTAGTCAACTGGTATGGAATCTTCTTGAAAATGCAGTCATTCATAATCCTAAGCCTGAGAAGGAGAAATTAGTGACTGTTAGCGGGTCAATATCTGGGGATACATTCACCCTTAGTATTAGTGACAACGGGCCTGGTATTCTCGATGATAGGAAGAAAGAGCTATTCAATCCCTCTCGAAGGTACGGTGGGGTAGGTCTGCATCTTGTGAGAAGACTTGCTGAGAAATATGGCTGTACCCCTAAGGTGAGAGACCGTGTAGAAGGTCATTCCGAAGAGGGCCTGAGAATTGATATTGACTTCAAACTTGTCACATGATTTGAAGCTACCACAATAATTATGACATCTCTCGTTGAAAGATGAGTCCGCATCAGAGGTGTAATTGTTTGCCATCTAGTTCTATATTGATCAAGAATGGGTATATTCTCACACTTAATCCTCAACGTCAGATTCTCCGTGATGGAGCAATCTACATAGAAGATGAGAAGATTGTTGAAGTTGGAAAGGCTGAGGACCTCAAGGGGCACAAAGCTGAGAAAGTCATTGATGCAAAGAACAAGATTGTGATGCCAGGTCTCATCGACACGCATGTTCATCTAGCCCAAGCTCTGATTCGAGGATGCGCAGATGACGTTGCTCTTGTTGACTGGCTCAAGAAGTATGTCTGGGTTCTTCAAGGTAACTTCACTCATGATGATGGAAGGGTTTCCGCAGAACTCTGTATGGCTGAGATGGTACGAACTGGAACCACCTCATTTGTTGAATGTATGATTCACTCTCGATATGGTTTTGATGGCATTGCTAAGGCAGTCGAGAAGGTTGGAATGAGAGGAGCACTCTCAAAGATTGTTATGGATTCCACGGGTTATGCTGATAGTGCGGACATAATGTATCCTGGAATGGTCGAGAATGCAGAAGAATGCTTGACCGAAGCCGAACAGATGTACAACAAGTGGCACGGGAAGGCAGATGGCAGAATTCAGGTCTGGTACGGTCTAAGGTCTCTTGGAGGAGTTACTCCAGAATTGTTCAAGGATGTTGCTCGCAAAACTCGTGAGAAACACACACACATGACCATGCATCTTGGAGAAGTAATTGATGACGTTCGTTATGTCAAGGAGAATTATGATACAACTCTCACAGGATTCGCACGTGACCACGACCTACTTGGTCCTGAGATGATTTTCGCTCATGGTATCCACTTTGAAGATGCTGAGTTGAAGGTGTTAGCTGAAACAAAATCGAATATTTCACATTGTCCTGCAAGTAACACAAAACTTGCTTCTGGATTTGCTAAGATTCCTCAAATGCTTAATCTGGGTGTGCCTGTTTCATTGGGTTGTGATGGTGGACCGAGTAACAATACCTATGATTTGATTCGTGAAATGCGTCTTGCAGCTCTTATTCACAAGGCTGTCGTGAGCGATCCACTTGTTGTCAGTGCGGAGAATGTGATTGAGATGGCCACTCTTGGTGGTGCTGTAGCAATGGGCATTGATGATAAAGTTGGGTCTCTAGAAGCTGGAAAGCTTGCTGACATTATCCTCATCGATATGCATGATCTTGGTCTTACACCCTCAGTGAACCCTGTTTCGAACCTAGTCTACAGTGGAAATGGTCTGAGTGTCGATACTACCATGGTCAATGGTAAGATCCTGATGAGCAACAAGCAGCTCCTGACACTTGATGTAGAGCAGGTCAAGAGCAAGGCACGCACTCACATTATTGACCTGTTAGAGAGGGCTGAAACTGATATCAGCCCCAAGTGGCCAATTCTCTAACAGTCTATGATATTATTGCCTCTCTCTCAAAGAGCTTCGCACCAATGAATAGGAATACGAGTGTGAAACCTATCATGTAGCCGACATTGATTGAGAGTCCAATCAGTGTACCAGTTCCTGCTAGCACTGCGTTCAGGAAAAGGATTGCATGACTGAATGGCATTACAAGAATGAACACTCCTAATATTCCTCCATATTGAAGAATACTTCCTGTGAATCCAAGTATCCCAATCACAAAAGTCGGTATTAGCATGATCATACTGTTCACTGATTCTGCAGTTGCCCGATCCTTTGCTAGGCATGATATGACCACTCCAATTCCTATTGCACACAAGAGAACAAGGAACTGGCAGAACATGATGAGCGGAATTGTTTCAGGATTGACAGTATAGATATCTATGTTGGCTTGCTGTAGATCAGTGGCGAGACCTGCAACTCTCATAATGATGGATAAATTATATGTCAAGATACCCACGGCTGTGAAAACGGAATAGATGCCAGTCAGGGCAATACCTGCTACTAGTTTTGAACCGAGAATCTTTATTCGGCTCATGGGTACTACAAGCAGGGCCTCCAGTGTTTTAGCTTCTCTTTCTCCAGCAAATGATTTACTGATATAGGGGGCAGGTGCGAGAACTGATGTTAGCATGACTAAGAATATGGCTAATGAGTGACCGTAATTTGCCTCTGGGGCAATGGTGTACCAATTGACCTGGACCTGTCGGATTATAGTGACTTCATTGATGACCAACTTTGAAAACAAATCAATTCGTGCTGCAGCGGCTTGAGCGCGGAAACTGGCTGTATTTACGACAAGTTCCATTGTACTGTTGGAATTCAAATTAAGCTCCTGCGAAAACCCGTCAGGTATATGCACCCATACTGATATCGTCTTATCCACAATCATTTGTTGCGCTTCTGCTAATGTTACGTTCACTAATGGGTCGATAAGCAGACTTGTAGTATTTTTGACAATTTCTTCGTACAGAAGCCTTCCCCACTCTCCATCATCTTCAACTGTGATATAGACCATCTCTGGTTCCTCACTAGTCTGGTAGACGATAAAGGAGAGAAACAATCCTTGAAACGTCCATGCAAACATTGGACTGATGATGAAACCCAGTATCAACCATCGTGAGCGAGTAACTTCTCTAATTTCTTTACGAATCATCCAGAGTGTCTTAGCGTCAAGAGTAGGCATTTTCATGGTACCGCATCTCCATAAACTCCTTCTCCTGTAACAAGGCCAGTGAAGACCTCCTCAAGATTTGCAGCGCGGAATTTCTCTTCGAGCTCGCTTGGTTTACCAACAGCAACGAGTTTTCCTTCATTCAATATTCCAACTCTATCACAGAGCTCCTTCACTTCAGCAAGATCATGGGTCGTAAGAATAATCGTGCGCTTTTGTTCAGAACTGAGTTGTTTCAGCATGTTCCGCACAACTCGTGCTCCGAGGGTATCTATTGCAGTGGTCGGTTCATCGAGAAACAATATCTCTGGTTCGATGATCAATGCTCGGGCAACAAGCACCTTTCTCTTCATTCCCCCACTGAAACCTTTCACCTGGTAGTCTTCTTTTTCCTTTAGTCCAACGATTTCTAGAAGTTTGTCTGCCCTTGAATTCAGGTCTTCCTCAGGAATACCATAGAGTCCTCCATAGTAGATGAGATTCTCTCGTGCAGTCAACCTATCATAGATTCCTGCTTCTTGAGGAAGGAGTCCTACTCTTTGGCGGATGAAATCTATATCCTCAGTCACATCTTTTCCAAGCACGTAGGCTTTTCCTTCAGTTGGAGTCAGTAAACCAACTAGAACTCGAATCAGGGTCGTCTTCCCCGCTCCGTTGGTTCCTAGAAGTCCAAAGACTTCTCCCCGTGAGATTTGAAGGTCAACCTCATTCAGAGCGATAACTTCTCTCTTCTTTCCTTTCTCGAATATCTTTGTCAGTCCTTCAGTTTTTATGACAATATCATCTGTAAACATCAGTACAACCGTCCTCTATGAGAAATTCTATTTCACGTGGTCTACTTTCGGAAACGGTTCTTCACCTTTGAGATCAACAAGGAACTCGTACGCTCTAGCTGTTTCCTCATCTCCGCCCTCGATGAATAATGTGATTGAACCCTCTGCTCCATTAACACCACCTGCAGAAATTGGCATTGCTTGAACGTCGAATAGTGCTTCGAGGGCTTCAATCTCAGTGAAGGCCATCCCCTCATGAAGTGCAATTGCTCCAACAGGTGTTCCAATGGCGTAGTCCCATTCACCTTTTCCAAATTGTCCACAGAATTCACTGTAAGCCACTGGGATTGATTTCTCAAGACCTACTGCAACTATGAGCTTGATATTCCTCGCTGCTACAGCACCAAGAAATACACCAACAGTACCTGCTGTAGGATGTGCTAGGAGGACTATGGGAACGTAATTTTCATCCAATGCATTCGCACTTTTGATAATCACATCATCAGGTCCTAATTTGTCAAGGATATCGATGACTTTTGTATTCTCCAAATATTCTCCTTTGTGGAAGATAGCATCAGTGAACCTCTTTGTACTATCAGTTACCGCGAGACCCTTGGGAACAACAATGCCTGCAATATGGCGAGTCTTATCGTATTCACCGAGTATCTCTTCAGCAATATATCCCGAGGTGGTCCCCATTGTGATACATAGGTACCCGTTCTTCATGGCGTTCTGTACAAGATCTGTGGCCAGAATGCCACGTGCTATCAATCTCTTACTCTCAGCTGGTGTTAGTGTGGCTAGTAGTTTCTTCATGGTGGCTAACTCCTATTTCTTGTGTACCGATTCAGCTTCTCGGACAATCCGTCGCGAGGTTTCTCTGATATTGTTGTAATATTCCTCTAGTTGTAACTGCTCCAAGTCAAGAATACCTGAGAGATGTGCATCATTTCTCACTGCATCCAATAGGCTTGTGTCAGATGCCTGAGCGGTGTTACTCAGGGCTCGAAGTTTTTCATGTGCTTTTGGTCTTTCTAAACCTGCTTTTGTGAGTAGGGTTACAACGTATTCACTCAGGATTGAATCGTTAGAAAGGTTGAGGTTCCTCTCAACAGCTTTTTTGTCAATCTCAAGGCCTTCAATTACTCGATTCATCTCTCGGACCATATAGTCAGTAAGAATGAATGCTTGAGGAATGATGAACCGTTCTGCTGAAGAATGTGATATATCCCGTTCCTCCCAACTAACAACATTCTCTAGGGCTGGGGGAACTAACGATCTCACGATTCTCGCTAGACCGGATAACTTCTCACAGGTTACTGGATTTCGTTTGTGTGGCATTGCTGATGAACCAACTTGCTTTCCTTTCGCAAAGGGTTCGTAGGTCTCAGCAATCTCAGTTCGCTGCAGATTCCTCAGGTCCGTGGCAATCTTGTCAATGGTTGATGCTAGATTAGCTAGGGAAGTAATTGCCTCAGCAAGACGGTCTCGTTGAATGATTTGTGTGGTTGCGATTGGTACGTTGAGTCCAAGGGTTTCTAGAACCTTCTTTTGAATATCGAATCCGGATGGACCTAGTGCAGCATGGCTACCAGTCGCCCCTGAAATCTTACCAACTCCAGTACTCTCCTTGGCACTAAGAATCCTCTTCATGTGACGGTGAAATTCCTCAAACCAGACTGTGAAACGAATTCCGTATGTGATTGGAACTGCGTGTTGTCCATGAGACCGACCAACAGCAATCAGGTCTTGGGTTTCCTTGGCTCTATCTAGTAGTGATTTGCATAGCGAGGCAATCTGAGGAATTAGAATCTCAAATGCCGCGTTTAATTGGAGCCCGAGTGCAGTATCTTTGATATCGTTGCTTGTGAGTCCAAAGTGGATCCACCGCGCCCCAGGTCCTTCACACTTCTCTGCAATGGCTTCGAAGAGAGCTACTACGTCATGTCGAGTTTTCTTCTCGATTTCCATGGTTCTTTCGAGGGTGACAATATCTGGTTTCGCAGTTGTGCAAATATCCGCAGCTGCTTCCTGGGGGATCAAACCCATCTCAGCTTGTACTTCAGCTACTGCCGCCTCAATACTCAACCACAGTGAATGACGGTGTTCCTCCTCAAAGACGGTCACCATCTCTGGATGACCATATCTTCCATAGTCAATAGGACTGACAGGCATGATACTCCAATCTCGCTGGTTTTTGAAAATCCCTTGCCTTGATATGGTTTGCCCACAAACCTGTATCATATTTCATTTGATAGAAATCATTTATGAATCACTCTAACTATCTGAATACCATGGACTCCAGAGCAGTAACAGAGATTCTCAAGGTTGCTCATGAAATCGAAACCAGTGGATTCTCCAAAGTTACCAGAATTCTTCAAGACCCGTTCGTTCTCGGTACTATGTTCCACAATGCTGAATCTAGAGAGCAACATATCTGTGAACTCACTGGTGCTCGTTTGGGAGTACCTGTTGTTGACCTTAGCTGGAGAGATGTTGAGTCAAAAGAAACCTCCGCCTTGCTTGATGAACTGCTAATGGCAGAAAGCACTGTAGATCTACTTCTTACTGCTTTCAACAGTAAGGAAACCTTTGGTGAAGGTAGGAAATTGACAACAAAGTTCACTGGTGCTTCTAAGGGTCCAATAGTGAGTCTTCACGATGACATCTATAACTGGCAGACAGCTCTCTCACATGTTTTAGGATTCCAGAATCGTATCGGAAACCTCTCTGGAAAACGAGTTGTTGTTTCTTGGGGATTTGGCTCTAATTTTGCTAGTCCTGCAGTCGCACATGGACTGATTACTACCAGCGCTCTAGCTGGTGCAGATGTTCGAGTGGTAGAACCTCCAGACTTTCCCACACTTAATCGTGTAAGAAAAGAAGCAGCGGAATCTTCAAGGTCTGTAGAAGTAACCTCTGATTATAGAAATGCGTTCAGTGATGCGGATGCAGTCTACGTACTAAACTGGTTCCGGCTTAATGATTTCAATCATCCAGAACGAAATGTGAACCATGTAAGCAAGTACAATGACTGGTATCTCACAAAGAATCTTCTTCCAGAATCCTGTATTCTTTCAACCGACCCCTCAATTCAATCAGGTCTCTCAATTGAACCCGAACTGCTTCAAGATCCACGTTGTATCAACTCATCATGGTTATCACGAAGAGTCCAAACTCTTGCTGCAACAATACATTACGCTCTTCATTATGAATGCTCAATTACCTGACCTTCATAGAGCTTTTATCGAACGGTGTATATCATCTCGTGAGATGTGGCGTATCATTCGACCTGATTCACTTAGAGTTTGGAAAAACCCAGAGGTAGTACGTAGACTATCAAGATACAGAGCAATAATTGACAAGGAACGTTTGGCAAAATATCTGATTGCTAAGAATTATCCATTCGCAGGAAGCCTCACTCAATCTACTGAGCAATTGTGGGAACTTCACGGTCAGATATCTATCAAATTTCGAGAGCATGTTACCCACGTAGACAGGATGGAGATAGTTCCATCCGAGAATCGCCTATCAACGAGTTTCTTGGACCTGAAGATTGAATTGGCACATCGGATTCTTGCAGACTGTCACTTTTGTGAACGCAAATGTGGTGCAGATAGGACCAAAGATGAGAAGGGATGGTGTAAACTTGGTTCTGAATCAAGGGTCTCTTCTGCATTCCTCCACACCGGTGAAGAAGCCCCGCTTGTGCCCTCGGGTACTATATTCTTTTCCTCTTGTTGTCTTGGTTGTGCCTTCTGTCAGAATGCTGATATTTCAACCAATCCGAATTCAGGACGTGTTGTGAGTTCCGAAGGCGTTGCTGCAGTTGCAGAGGGTCTCCACAGGGATGGTGCACTGAACATCAATTACGTTGGTGGTGATCCAATTCCTAATACTCACACCATCCTTGGTTCTTTACCATATCAGACATCGAATGTTACTCAACTCTGGAATTCGAACCTCTATTGCTCTGAAGAAACGATGGCTCTTCTAGCTGATGTGTTTGATGTGTGGTTACCTGATTTCAAATATGGGAATAATGAGTGTGCAGAGCGACTCTCGGGAGTCAAGAACTATTTCGATATTGTTTCTCGGAATCACTTGATTGCCTATAATTCCGGCGAGGTGATAATTCGTCATCTTGTGATGCCCAACCATCTTGAGTGTTGTACAATTCCAATTCTGGAATGGGTGGCTGCGAACATGCCAAATTGCATCGTAAACATCATGGGTCAATATCGCCCCGAACACAGAGCTCGTAGTGAGCAAGATAAATTCCCTGACATCTCTCGAAGGGTAAGTGCTGAGGAGATGAATCTA
>JAEOSL010000152.1 GCA_016840385.1 Candidatus Thorarchaeota archaeon
GCCATATCCGCCGCCGCCACCGCCGTAACCGCCGCCGCCTCGGCCGCCGCCACCGCCATAACCGCCGCCACCTCGACCACCGCCACCACCGTAACTCCTACGAGGGCGATCGTCTTCGTGCTCTTCAGCAGACATGTCAACTTCCATATTGACCTCTTCGATTGCTTCTTCAGCTGGAGAGAGTTCACCATACTTTCCTACGTTCAAACGCAGATTTCCACGAAAGAGACCTGTGTATCCGTTCTTCAGAAGAAAGGTTGATCCTGCTTCGACACTGTCGATAGTATCGTCCCAGAGAGGAACTTGTACTATTCCAGTTGCGTCACCCACTGTAACATCTGCTACTCTGTGTGTGCTACCGTCTCCACGGGAAGTAACCTCGCGCGCTTCACCTATTTCGACCACTTTGAAGGTGATCGTAATATTCTTCATTCGTGGCTTTAGCTCAGCCACAGTTGCCTCAATTGGCTCACGTTCTTGATAACCCATTATAGAGTCCTCGCTTAAGCGATTAGCAGGCATCTCAAAACTAGCGTGTTCTTCCTTGGATGTACGAAACGGGAATGTCCCCTCACGAAACCATATCTGAAAAGTGCTCGTTGGAATGTTGCCTGCATATCACGCTTAGTACGTTTCCTTATTATCTTGTTTATACTTGACCTTTCCAATACGATGACCCTACACATGGTGAAACTTGAGTAGACAATCGAGTATATTACATCCTTTCTCGAATACCAAGGATTAAATTACAATTTGTAACCTATGAACAGGATGAATAGAAATCAAAAGATTCTATCAGGCGCGCTAATCACAGTGATTGTTGTCGTTGTCCTAGCGGGTACAAATCCAAACTTGTTTTCACCTGATACTTCAGGAGAATTTCCTGATTTTATTACTAAGAATGAGGATTACTTCGTAACCCGAATTGGGAGTGTTCCTGCTATCAATCGTGACACCTATCGACTTGATATTGTGGGATTGATCGACAATCCAACCAGTTTCTCTCTGGTAGAGTTGCAATCATTGAATTTAACTGAACTTTCTCTTACCATCGAATGTATTGGCAATGGTGACGGTGCAGATCTCGTAGGTACTGCAGTGTGGGAAGGGTTCAACGTATATGACCTATTGGAATCCTTGGGTCTTTCAGAGAATGCAACTGGTGTTAGATACTTAGCTGCGGATGGATACTATGCCTCACATACTCTGGATCAACTAGAAAACAATAGCGTTCTTGGAGCGTTGTATATGAATGGTGTAGAGATTCCACCAGTTCAAGGATTTCCATTGCGAATTCTAAATCCAGGGTATTATGGCATTAAGCAACCTGCATGGGTAACCGAGATTGAGGTTATTGACAGACCACTAGAAGATTACTGGGAAGATCGTGGTTGGGATACTTCACCACCTATAGAAATCGATTCTCACATATTTTTCCCCCAAGAATCAGCCACTACAGGAATAAATGAAAATCTAAGAGTTGGTGGTTGTGCATTTGGAGGTACACGTGTCAAATTAGTGGAATACACAATTGATGATGGCTCTACTTGGAACAATGCCACGATAATTCAGCAACTTGATGCAGACAATGTATGGGTATTTGGGAGATTAACATCAGTTTTTCTGAAGCAAGTTTGATCACTTTACTAATTAGAGCCACAGATATCAATGACAATCAACAGACTAGAACGGATATTTCCGCTGGTGATGGAACAAGCACGTGGCCTCAGTTGACTATCTATGTGACATGAGTTATACATTCCTTCAGTGCTCTGATAGTATAGAATGAATCCAGTGACACTGCAGTTGGTTTCAGGCACTCATTAGCCGTTTTTGTCTAACGTTTGGCGTTCATCAAAATACATATATACAAATTTTCGTGCTGAAAATACAGAACGTTCCGTAAAAACGGAACGATAAGCGTGGGAAAAACGATGTACGACGCACGAAATAAGAAAGTGGAAGTCCCACACGGGCTTCACACATTGGAGTTGAATATCTCAGTCAGGCGAGTCCTGACCACCAGTGCAGTCAAAATGATGGCTTCACTTGCTGGAACGGCGATGCTGGTATATGCAGTAAGCCTTCTACCAGGACTTCTGCTATTCGCCTTACCTGGAATGATTGCTCTTGTAGGCAAGGTCTACGATGAAGCAAAGCTCGTCCAGTTTCTGAGATATGGAGACCCCATCAGAACTGAGCACTGGGAAGACACTGAAGAATGCACAGAGAGGATACGAGTCAGAACTTCTCAGAATCGCGGTATTGGCGTGACCTTCTAGGTGAGAAAAGCATGTTGATGCAGTTCCTTGAGTTCACATACAATCAAGCAATTATCATTGCGATAGCGCTGCCTATTATTGTGCTATGTTTGTTCGTCCTCGTCACTCCACGGGTAAAGAACGGATCAAGCAGTAAGTGGCGGCGCTATCTCTCATATTTTATCAAGCCCCCTCGAATTGGTGATAACGAATCCGAGATACCTGAGAGTGATGCAGAAGGAAAGCGCACATCATTATGGAGAGAGGACAAGGTCCGACTCTTCTTCTTCTATCTAGGAGTTGCATTATTTCTAGCAAGTTTCATGATTGGTGAATTTTACGAGGTCATGATTGATCTTACACTTCCAGTGAATCAAGGGAGTACAGGAGAATATAGAACAATTACAAGTATTATTTTCCAGAGTCCCTTCAATGCGGGTTGGATAGGTGAATTACCATGGATGGGATATTCTACGTTTCATGAAACTTGGAATTGGATTTTCTTCACTGCAGCACTCACAGACAACCCCGACTTTCTTGGTCACATGGTTATCGCGTTGCTGTTGATATCAATGGGAGTGGGACTTGTGTTTCTATCACCATTGGCAATCAGGAGCATTCGACAATCATTCCTACCTGCTATGTTCTTCTTCACGACAGGAATGACCATCTTCACCAAAGTAGTAGCTGGTTATTTTGCAGAAGCACTGGCACTGGTTCTTTTGAACGTGCAGCTTCAGTATATGCATGTAGTTGTTACAGCTAACATGATCCCCGACCTAGTGCTATTACTGGCAACTGGCATCCTGTTCCTACTGGGTATGTTTGCTCTCTTCATTGTGCTGGGTCGAAAACTATGGAGGATCTATTATAATGACCCGAAGTCAAGAACTTGGTTTATGGTGTACATCACTCTGACCTTCGTACTAGGACTTGCTCTTACAATTATCATGGTGTGATTCAAATGAACAAAGGACAAAATATCGCGACTATCATCTCAATCATTGCAATTCTACTAATGATACAAGTCGTACCTATACAAGGTCACTCAGTAGCACAAACAGATGTTGTGAGGGACTATTGGCCTACTGATGGATGGCTGAACACGACTCCTGAAGAACAGGGATTAAGCTTCGACCGCCTTGACCAAATTGACAGTTCAATCACTGATAACGAGATAGATCTTGACTCGGTGATTGTAATAAAAGGCGGGTACATTGTCTATGAGAAATACTACAACTATTGGTCTCAGTATATGGCTCATACAATTCAGTCCTGTACGAAGAGTTTCATGTCAGCACTAATTGGGATTGCCATCGACATGGGCTATATCGATAATGTGAGCCAGCCAGTTCTCGATTTCTTCCCTGAGTATACGATTGACAACTGGGACCCAAGAAAGGAGAATATCACTCTGTATCATTGTTTGACAATGTCATCAGGACTCGAATTTCATGAAGTCGATATCCCCTATGAAGAACCTGAAAATGATCTGTTTGCTATGTATCGTTCAGATGACATGTGGGAATATGTCCTAGATAGACCAATGGAATACGATCCCGGAGAGCATTGGTCCTATAACTCAGGGGGAATAGAACTCCTTGGAGGGATCATTGAACAGACAACAGGATACAGCATTACCGATTTTGCCGAGGAATTCTTGTTCGACCCAATTGGAATTGACTACTTCAGATGGTGGCTAGTTCCAGCAAGTGGTCAATACGGATGCGGAGGGGGATTATACCTTAAGCCAAGAGACATGGCTCGATTTGGCTACTTGTATTTGAATGAAGGAAACTGGAACGGTACCCAAGTTGTTTCATCAAATTGGGTCAATGTTTCAACTCAAATGAGATACGTAACTGGAGGGTGGTACGACTATGGTTATACATGGTGGTCCGTACAGGGAACTTCATTCTATGAAGCAAATGGTCATTATGAGCAAAAGATATTCGTTCTCCCAGAACACGACATCGTAGTGGTTTTCACAGGCGACGTTCAAGATGAAGATTGGCACCCCACAGATTACTTTGTAATTGAATACGTTATTCCTGATTTAGAGGAAGCAAACAGTTCTATGATGAAATTGTTCATTGTTAATACATCAATCTTGGTGATCGTAGTTGTACCGATACCATTCTTGATTTTCAGAAGGAGAGTCGGTGTATCTCAATCGCTCTCAGGGAGGGAGGAAAATGATTAAGCTTACGAGAACGGCATTTAGTCTTTCACTTAGTCTCCTCATCGTTCTCAATATCTCTTTGGTGGTTGCGTCTCTCTCTAGCGCAGCCACCGTTTCTTTAGTTAGCTATATATCATCCACCGCCAATGAGGTGATGCTATGAGTTGGTCAAATAACGAACAAGTAAAACGAAAACCGAAAACAGCTCAAGGAATAAGTGCTATGTCAAAGGACCTGTATCTTGGTTTCAAGTTTGCAGTGAAGCACTTTCTCTCATATTTCTTGGCAATGCTAGGAATACTTCTACTAACGATAATAATGGTCATTGTAGTTCTACTCTTTGTTGTAGTTCCTTTGGTGCTATTCGTAGGAGTACCTGCGTTCATTGTTTGGGTTACAACGTTCAGTGTCGAAGTAGGAACACTTGAAGGAACTATATTCATCGCAATCATTCTCTTGCTTGTGCTACCAATTCTAGGACCGTTCTTTGTGGCCTATGGGTCTCTATACGGGATGTCAAGGGAGATAATCGAAAGTGAGGTAACATCAGCGGAATCAGCTTTCTCCTGGTACAGGAAGAGAGCCCTTTCACTTGCCGGTGGTGGGATGATTCACTTTCTTATTTCACTCGCACCATTCTTGATTGCGATATATGCCATATTTGCTACCCCAATCCCGATCCCTACTGATGAAACACTGAGAATGATTCTTCCAGTTGGGTTCATCTGGGTCATTCTATCAAATGGGATGTTATCTCTAACATTTCCTGGAATCATAGATGGGCTATCAGCAGCAGGTGCAGCAAAGCGGTCTGTTAGATTATGTTGCAGGTCTCCAGGTAGGGTCCTCGGGTCATGGTCAGTCTTTGCTACATTAATCGGAGTACCGATAATGACTTTCCTCGATGACGAATTATTCGATTGGATTCAGATTGTTCCAGATTCGTTCTTGGAACCATATACTCTGCTGATTGTCCTACTCATATTATTCATAGTCCTACCAGCAATGTCGATTACATTCTCCAGGATATACTTGATTCTAACAGCTCAGGATGAGTCTGTTTACGACAATGACGATGATGACAGCGAGGATTACACGATTAAGTTGGAGGTTGATTACGACGAATCCTAAGAGAAAAGTATCACAAATCAAGGAATTTGTGGTAATTTCTGACCTGAAGACTATCAAACTTCTACTCGACCGTACTCGGGCTGATATCGTATTCAAGTATCTTGTAAATCATGAAATGACTGTAAAGCAATTGGCAGATGCAATGGGAAAGAAACCTGGGACTGTTTTGCATCACGTTCAGAAACTCAATAACACGGGAATTATAGAGTTGGTTCGGACACGTGAAACAACTCGTGGAATTGTTGAGCGATACTATCGGGCTATTGCAAGAGAGTATCGGTTAGGAATCACAGAGATGATGCGTTCTCGAACAAAGACCAGAGCACCCAGGGATCCAGTTCAGTCTACACTAATGGGACTTTCAACTCTTGGAATTACCATTTCACAGGCGGATATGAAACGTGCTCATGATCTACTAAGCAGAATCATGGAAATTGAAACGAAGACGGAGAAACTAATCAATCGATCTGATAATAACGCATTTCAAAGTCTCCCAACATCTACAAGGATTAACGTTCTCAAGAACATGACAAAGTTCCTTTTGTCAAAGAACAGCACGTACACAAAACTAAATGCTGAATGGCACGATTTGCTCTCTCAATACCTGAACGGAAAAAGCTAGAGCAAAACGTGCACCTTCTTTTTCTAGAAGTAAATCCAAAGGAAAAGACACAATGCTTACAAGAGGAAACTGGTTTATAGTGAAGTTTCATCTGAATTAGAAGGTGTCTAAGATTGACTAGTTTGAAAATCTATGTTGCAGGGCCATACACAGGAGATACTATCGAACAGATTGAAGAAAACGTACGGAAAGCAATGGAGGCGGGATTGATAATCTGGAAGAAGGGACACTTTCCATACATTCCACACCTGACTCATTGGCCAGATATCTTGTCGAGAGAACTTGGAATCGAGATGGATTGGGAGGACTATATGAGGTGGCATGCTCCTTGGGTCGATGGTTGTGATGCACTCTTCTTATTAGCTGAATCAAAGGGAGCACTGCTTGAACTTCAAAGGGCTATTGAGGAAGAT
>JAEOSL010000062.1 GCA_016840385.1 Candidatus Thorarchaeota archaeon
GTCCAATCAGAACCATTGTTATCACTATAGAGGACATCGAAGGTCATTGTATCGCTATCGAAATCAACAGCGTCCCAATCTACGGAAATCGTTCCGTTTATGACTTCTCCGCCATTGGGTGTTATCACTTCGACAGTAGGATCTCGATTCTCTGCAAGCCACTTGAGTACGTTAGCTACAAAGACAGGATTATCTGAGTCATAAAGACACCCAAATCCATCACTATCACCATCGATGGTACGTCCAAGATCTATATCAGTAAAGAATACTACTCGACCCATTTCGTATGTTGTAGCTGCAAAGACTGCCAAGTCACCAGCTGGTGAGTCATCATTCCAAGTAGATGTACCATCATTGTCAGTTTTGAAGAGTTCAGTTCCCGTTCCGATGGAATCGAATGCACCTCCTCCATAGATTTCAATTCGTTCTACTCCATCCATAATTGGATGCTCGCCAATATTGGGACCATCATAGATTATGTAACTGGGGAACGCTTCATAGTCATCACTATCACGGAGGAATCCAGTTGTATTCACATGAAGATTGAATTCTTGCCCGATTGGGTCCAATTCTGTTATTAACACACCATAGTTTCCCCAAAGAAGTAGACCTCCACCATTTGCAACATAATCTTCAATCAAGCCAATTTCTGTTGTATTATAGCTCGTTGAACCATCGCAGATTAAGAGAATGTCTGCATTGACATATGAAGTCGGGCTAAAAGTACTCATCCATTCAACGTTATATCCGTTGAACATCATGAAATTTGCAAGAGCATTCCACTGACTATGAACATAACCCCAGGGACTATGAGACTGGTCAAACACAATAGTTTGTTCTGGAATTCCAGCTGCCGAAAGCCATCGCATAATGTTCTTTGCCATTATTTCGTTGTCACCATCAAAGTAATTGATGGTACCATCAATATCGGTATCAAAATTACTATCAAACGTATTCAAATCGCCACATGTAACGACTCGACCCATATCATGATGTGACGCGACACCTACAGGTAATTCTTCTGTGATAACAGTAGGTCCTGCCGCATATTGAGCAGTTCCATCACTATCAGTAACTAAAAAGCTGAATGAATTCTCGGGAGTTTCTATGAATCCACATCCTAGATAAGCTTCAACGTGATTAACATCTACAGTTATTGCATGAATCTTGATATTGTCATCCTCATACTCCGGCCAATTGTTATTTCCCCCAACAAAATCATCCGTATCTTGAATACCTGTAGTTGCATTCCGAACATATCCGAGCCTTGTCCAAAGTGGATCAAGATTATTTGCGAGGGATCCATATTCACCAACTATGAAGAGTCCTCCACCATCATTCACAAAATCCTCGATAATACCAACTTCAGTATTGTTATAGACAGTGGTACCTCGTGACACTACAAGTATATCGCACGCAGATATGCTATCAACACTGAATGTAGGCATGCTACTTACACCAAATCCATATGTTCGAAGATTTAGTGCAAAATCTTCAAATGCACCAAAGATGGTTCCGTAAGGTGTGTGTGAGGCATCAAATACTACATGTCTGTGGAGACGAACAGCATTCGCAAGAATCGCTTCAACATTCGCTTCAACGGCAAACATGTCAAATCCCAGAAGAACAACATGTCCTTCACCCATTATCTTGTGAACTGCAACTGGTTTTGCATTGGTATTATCCTCCAATACTTTTACTCCGTCAGGAACATCAAAACCCATTGTAGCAAATGGTCCTGTAAATGAAGTAGCGACATTAAGAGCTAAAGCATCATTAACATCAAATACATCTATTTGATGCATATTAGCAAGCTCAGGATTATAGATATCCATGAGTGTCCCATTGATCATCTTAGCTGTTGAACCATATTCGGAAGCTGAGTAACCTATACTCATCGCTATGACGATACCACCTGCATTAACATAACCAGGAAGAATCCCCGCCCATGCTGCATTAACCGTATCAGAAAATGTGTAATTGCCATTCTCAGATTCTAGGAGTAGTAAGACATCAAACTCATCAATCATTGAGCCTAAGAGAGTATAATCAGTTAGATTTTCATAAGTGAACTTCCCTTGAAGGCTAGTGATTAGTGAGCCCATCACATTCTCCCATTCTCCACCGGAAAGAGTATCTGCTACTTCAGAATACACAAGAATCGAAACTGCTTCATTCCTACGGTCATCACCATAAGTTTCAGCAGGAATTAATTGCTCATTGGGTACTGTTCTAAACAGTTCATAGGACGCACTAACACTACCAATAGCTAGTGAACCTAGGAAAAGGAAAACAGTAAATGCACAGAGCATTCTAGTTTTTGAAATCATTTTTATTTCTCCTCAATGTTATGCAAGATGAAAATCAACAATAGTTTGATTTCAGGTATGCTGCACAACCACGTGAATCGTAAAGCGTGAGGTATTAACCCATATAAATCTTGTAAGAAATAGTCTAAGTTTCAATACTGTCATGTTTTTTTTGATATGGTTACATTAATAAGGCTCAATTGGTTTATAATAAATCAGGATTCATTATAATTCAGAGTAAATGGTGATTCAAGATATGTCAGAAAAAATCTATGTAATTAGTTGCAGGCAAGATTTAATCAGTATGGGAATAGATAGAATGAGAACATCCGTTGATGGATATGAGGAAATTGAATTATCGCTTGATTGGTCAACAACCAAACTCATTCCTGTAATCGCAACAGAGAAAATATCGTTTCATGAAGGGGAAACAAAATTAGTCCCCATCAAACCTATCAAAATTCCGGCCTTTGCGGTTGTGTTCCACTCTTTCTATGGAAGTAATGGTATGGGCGATTTAGGATGTGTTGGTTGCACAGAGATGAAGATGCCTTCTGATAATCGCGAAGCCAATATGTCAATGTTCAGTTCTCTCATCAACGGTTCTGTCATGCCAGGAGACCTGCTAGGTCAAGTGTTAGTTGTACCTGGTAAAAAGATATAGTCTGTTAGATTGTAGAGGAGATCATCACTGTGAGTTACACAGCGATGACTACTACTTGCTTACAATGAAATGATCTTGTCTGATTTTTCCATCATGATGTCGATTGCATCTGTATAATCAATTAAGTTTATGTCAAATCCTAACCGATTTATTAGACCTCTTTCTTCAACATGATGTTTGATTGCATGTATTTTTGATCCAGTTCCTTTCAATAATTCAGAGTGAGGATTTCCCTTGTCAGCAAAGAAGACTCCATCTTGGACTAGAAGGATTTCAGTTTCTATTCCTTGTCCTTTCAAACTACTGGTAAGTTCTTTCACGCTAGAACAGTCGTTAGCTAGCCAAATCAAATATTTCACTTTCATATCCTCCTAGAATGTGATAATTACCTCATTTTCAACCAGTGCTTTTGCTACATCAGCTTCTTCAAGAATCTGAACAGTATCAAAGATTTCACTGGCATCGATGTTCCTTTCTTCCAAAGATTTCTTACTAGCACAGACAATTCCATCAAAGCTCTCGAAGGTTGATTTGAACATTCGAATTGGAAGCATGTCTTGGTCTTTCATCAGGCCGTAGACTCCATCACCTGTAAATAACATCTGGGATTCGTGATCCATGCCAAACATTGCAACTGCTGCACGCCATCCTTCAGCAGCAAAAATCTTCCCGAATGGTTTGCTGTTTACGAGAATCACTACTTTTCTTTCTGTAAATTCCATCATAACCACCTACATCGAAAAGGACACAAATCGGTCCACTTCACCAACTTGCTCCGCGAGGTCAGTGAGTCCGCTAACTTCTATTCCTTCAACAAAATCGGAACCTCTATGATCGAAACCACGAGCTGAAGTACAGAGTCCACAAGCTTGAAACTCAACACCTTCGTTAGCCAATTCAGCAAGCTTATCATTCATTGGTCGATCGGGATCTGGGTCCTGATTCATTTTTGCATTATTCACTCCATCCACAAACAAGAATACTTTCACGCCATAGCCCTTTGCAAGAGCCGCCTTGCATAGGTCATAGAATGTGTGAGAATTCTGGAAAGTATAAGGGGATGTATTCAAAATTACACCGAGGGTCTTTTTTCCCAAACTGTTCATCTCCATTGTAAGGTGTTCCGAGGCAGAAATTGTAATTTAAAAAGAATACGATGCCGACCTTTTCATAAGGAAAAATGAAATTGATATTAGACGGAAAACTTAGTAGAGTTTATACCTATTGTGCAAAATTATCTGCATAATGGCCGCCTAGAAAAGATTGATTACAGCGATAAGTACATTTGTCATATCTCTGCGCAATGAGCACAGGAGCAAGCAGTAATGGATGAGATTGTTGTCGAGTATATCGATAAGGAAGGAAAGGAACGCAAATTAGAAATTGATGATGAAACAGTAACTACTCTAGATCTATCTCGACACAAAATAGTCACAATAAATCTGGAAACAATAGCTGGGCTCAAGGATCTCCAAGAACTAAACCTCGGTAGTAATGCAATTTCTGAGATCGACCTTAGCCCGCTTGCTAAGCTATCTAATCTCACATCATTAAATCTCTTCAAGAACAATCTGGAGCACATCGACCTCTCTCAGATTACCGGCTGCAAGAAGCTTACGGATTTGAATCTGGGCTCGAACATTTTATCTAACTTAGATTTGACTCCTCTTGCTAAATTGAAGAGCTTGACAAGATTGAGATTATTCAATAATCAACTTTCTAATCTGGACCTTTCAGCATTTTCTAAATGCATTACACTTGAAATGTTAGAAGTAGAGAACAATCAAATCACAGCGATTGATTTGAAACCTTTGGGCAAGTGCACTAATCTTATTCAACTCAATTTGATGTATAACGGTCTAACTAAACTAGACCTCAGCCCGCTAGCCACATGTACTCACTTGAAGTTCTTATATCTCCACCATAACTCCCTTGGGTCAATCGATTTGGCTGCATTGGAAAATTGTCTAGATCTTCGAATCCTAAGATTGGGAGGAAACCAATTGGAGCAAGTTGATTTGACTCCACTAAGTCCCTGTAAGGAATTGAGAAGACTGGGTCTAGCCATGAATGCGATCGAGAAAATTGATCTGGGTCCATTAAAGGGTGCTAAGAAATTAACAGCTCTTGATGTTGCAGGAAATAGAATATCAACAATTAATTTGAAACCACTTAGCAAGTGCAAAGAGCTAGCAGAATTATACCTTCATAGTGATCATCCAATTGAAAATGATTTGAAAGAAATAGATTTCAGTCCACTATTCAGTTGTGAAGAATTAGAAGACATCGGAATAGGTGCATCAACCAACATCAAAGCCAAAGCAACTCTGGAAGATTCAGAGGATATTCCATTAGCAATTGAAGAACTCATCGAAGATGACCGAATTACTTGGTCTTGACCTGGATTTGAATTAAAGGTAGTAGATTTAAATAAACAGACGTATAAGTAAATATACGCCACATCCATTTGGAGTATCTGAGCTATGGCAATGAGGGAGAAGGAAATTAACAGGGTTGCTCAGATGTATTTGAAATATCTTAATGGTCCACTAGGAAAAGGGGTTATGGAACATCTCAAGGAAGGAGAGAGTTTTACGATTCGAGCTCACGATGAGCTGCTGCGAATTTCTAAATCACGAGGCAAAGCTGAAGTCAGAATACTTCAGGAAGACCACCCAAGTAAATTGCGGACTCATGGATACTAAAAAGAGAGCAATCAAATCGATTATATTGGAATTTTGTAACAGTGGATGGTAGGATGTGACATAGATGGTCATTGAAATGGATGATGCAACGAGAGCACAAGTAATAGAAATGTTTGAGCAGCTTACCAATGATGTAACTATACATCTCTTTACTGCAGATCATGATTGTTTGTATTGTAATGATACTCGCGACATGGCAGAGATGGTGGCTGAAGTATCAGACAAAGTAAAGGTGGAGGAACACAAAGGTTCTCTGGCTTCAGGCATTGCCAAAGAGCTCGGTGTTGAACACACTCCCGCAATGGTCTTGCATGGTAAAGAACCCTACAAAGTGAAATTCTATGGAATTCCTGCTGGTCATGAATTTACCGCACTTATTGGAGGGATAGTTGACGTTTCGGCTGGAGTTGCACCATTACCCCCAGATGTAATTGAGGATATCAAGTCAATTGACAAACCGATTCGAATTCGAGTCTTTGTTACCCCTCAATGTCCGTATTGTGCAGGAATGACTCGGTTGGCACATCAAGCAGCGATTATCAATCCGCTCATAACTGGTGAAATGTTCGAATCCCTTGAATTCCAAGAGGAAGCGACACGATTCGAAGTGTTCGGAGTTCCGAAAACCATTTTCAATGAAACAGTGACAGTTGACGGTCTCACTCCCCCTGAAATGTTCGTCGAGAAATTATTCGAAGCTATCGATTAAGTGATAGCACAAGCGTTTTGTAGTAAGTTGGGTTTCCAAAGTTATGGAAGCCCAAACTTATGTTATCATGCTAAGACCCGCTGACAAGTATGGTGGCCCAGAAACCGAGGAGATTGTTACCAAGCATTTTAACTATCTGAAGAGTCTTCTTGAAGACGGAAAATTGACTTTAGCTGGAAGATTTTCAGAGGTCTTAATTGGTTTAGCAATGATTGAAGCTGAATCACGAGAAGAAGCTTTGGACATAATGAGAGAAGATCCAGCAATTAAAGCAGGGATATTTCATGGTGAGTTGTATCCTTGGAGGATTGCATTGCAGTCATAGTAAGTGAGTTGACTTTTAGTTCATAAGAAAATCATTAATTAGAACAAGAAAGAAGCTAAATCAAGCCGGGACCAATCTTCAAAGATATTTCAGATGGATCTAGTAATAACACTCTTGGAGTTTGAATAGCGAATGGAAGACAATGATGACAACAGTTTGCATAACCCTATAGTTGCAGGGACCAAACTAAATTCCAAGATTCTTTACAAAAGTCTTCTCGAAACCACTTCTGACGCTGTGTATTTAATTGATATTGAAGGAAATCATATTGACGCCAACAAACAGTGGTGTGATTTTCTTGGTCGAGATTTGGAAGAGATTCATAGAATATCCTTTTGGGATGTTCTGCACCCAGACTGTATCGAAGACTGCAAAGAAACGATTAAGAAACTAGTAGCAGGTGAGAAAGTTTCTCTAATCACGCGTGACTTCGTAAGAAAAGATGGCTCGATAGTAACTGGTGAAATGAATCCCGTTCTAATTGACGACAATCTCGATGATGCAAAGTTCATCCTTGTTATTGTGAAGGATATTACAAAATGGAAACAAGAAGCTGAGAAGGCTCTTCGAAGTAGTGAAATGAAGTATTGGCAACTACTAGAAAACATACCTCAACGAGTATTCTATAAAGATACGAATTCGGTATACATAGCATGTAATCCCGCTTTTGCACGTGATTTTGGGATAAGCCCTGAAGAAATAGTAGGAAAAACAGACTATGATCTTTATTCTAAGGAAATGGCAGAACTTTATCGATCAACTGACAAGCACGTTCTAGACACATTCATTCCATTTAGAGAGAATGAACAGTATTTTCTGGATGGAGAAGAATTGATTACACAAATTCAGAAGACACCTATCCGAGATGCAGAAGGTAATGTGATAGGGATTCTAGGGATTTTCTGGGATATCACCGAACCCGTGAAAGCAAAGATCAATCTTGAAAAAAGCGAAAAGCAATATCGATTGCTTTATGAAAATCTTACAGATGGTCTATACCAAATGGATACGAAGGGATTCATCACATGGGCTAGTCAACTTGCTGCAGATATTTTTGGTAAAACTCGTGAAGAAGTAGTTGGAGCTCACATATCTGAATTTATTCACCCTGACGAAAGAGAACAAACAATGGCAGTCATGAAGGAAGCAATTTCCACTGGGATAACCTTCTCTGAAGGTTTTGAGGTAAAAGGAATTAGGCAAGATGGTTCCATTTTCTACTACCGAGTGAACAATAAGGTCTTAGAGGAAAATGGCGAAGTAACTGGAATTCAAGGTCTAATCAGGGATATCACCGAGTTCAGAATTGCTCAGGATGCTCTTGAAGCAAGTGAAGAGAGATATAGAACGTTCGCTGAGAATTTTCAAGGGATTGCACATCGTGGAACACTTGATTGGATTCCCGAATTCTTTCATGGCTCAGTTGAAGCAATAACTGGCTACAAAGAAGAGGACTTTATTCTAGGTAAACCAAGATGGGATGAAGTAATTCATCCTGAAGACAAAGAATATGTTTTCGAGTTAGGTGAGAAACTAGAAAATGTTCCAGATAGTATTGTTAAGCGTAAATATCGAATCATAAAGAAGAATGGAGAAATTCGATGGATTCAGGAATTTACGAGCAATGTCTGTGATGAAGATGGAGTACCACGATGGGTTCAGGGCTCAATCTATGACATTACTGATGTAGTACTTGCAGAGAAGACACTGAAAAGGTCGCTCAACGATCTGGAAATTTATGCATCGCTTTTACAACATGATCTGAGGAATGACTTGCAAGTTCTTCTGAATCAATCAGAGATTTTCTTGTTAACCAACGATTTGAGTGAGGACGAAGCGAAATATTGGAAGATTGTTGAAGGAACGGCGCACAGCATGATTCGTTTGCTGGATGTATTCATCAAACCGATTGAATTCTATGAACGAGCAATTACGGATCTTATGGATATACTTGTACAAGACATTAAGATTACATATCCAGATTTGCACATTGAAGTGAAATCTGATTTGCCATCTTCAGAATTCACAGTTATTGGTTCACGATTACTTCCATGTGTCTTTGATAATCTCTTCAGGAATGTTGTCGAGCATGCAGGATCTGAATCCAAAGTAATCATCAATGTACTGATAGAAAACAATCAAGCAATCATTGAATTCTCTGATGACGGTCCAGGTATTGATAAATCAATTATATCAAAACTATTTCAGAAGGGCATCTCCACTACTGGTGGAGGGTACGGTCTCTATCTGAGTAAGAAGATTATCGAAGCCTATGAAGGAGAAATTGAGGTTGTAAACAAAGATATGAGCGGGACTACATTTAGAATAGTTCTACCTTCTATCTAGTTGTCAATCATCCTGTTGGCATGTGAATACGAATTCAGTTTCATTAACATACTTGTATGCTTGATATGCTGCATGAACACCTTCAGCAACACCAGTGATAGCTTGTTTGAATTCACTATCTACAACATCACCCGCTGCAAATACGCCTTCTACATTGGTTGTGCTTGAACGGTCAATCTTGATCTCTCCCTTTGGATTCAATTCTACTCCGAGCTTCTTTGCTAGGTCTGAATAGGGTATACCTCCTATAGCTACGAAGATACCATCAAGGGGAAGTGTGTCTGAACCATTGTAAGGCTTATCGAGTTTAACACCAGTGACCTTTGCATCACCCAAAACCTCTGTAACATTGGTTTCTGTGATAACTTCAATTTTGGATTCTCGTTCAATCCTTCTTGCATTGATTGGCTCTGGACGAAGTTTAGCCTTTCTGTAAATGATGTAGACCTTCGGACAGTATTTCGCTAGTAGTAATGCTTCCTTAGTAGCACTGTCACTTCCTCCGACAACTGCTACTACTTTGTCCTTGTACAACGGGGCATCACAAAGAGCACAGTAAGAAATTCCTTTATTCTTAAGTTCGTCATGTCCGGGGACTTCAAGTTCACGTTCCTTCATCCCAGTGGCAATCAGAATTGATTTTGCTAGGAAGGACTTGTTCTCGGTTACAACGTAGAAGAAGTTCTCTTTGCTTCGGAAGATATCTTTGACTGTACCAGTTTCGATAAGAACTGGATAGTCGAGTGTATGTGCTTTGAGATTGTCGGAGAGTTCCTTTCCAGTGAGTTGAATGAAACCTGGATAGTTTGCCACATCGTCAGTCAGTGTGATAGTTCCACCATCTACGTCACCAATGACAGCCACACTCAAATCTAATCTAGCTGCATACATCGCAGCGCCATAGCCTGTTACACCAGCACCAATAACTACGAGATCGTACATTCTTTCACACTCCCAATTTTCTCTTGATTCTTCGCTCAGAACGTCTATCGTGACCAATGAAGACATCATTATCGATTACTGTGGTTGGCACAGCTATCTGACCACTAAGCTCTTTCAATTCAACGGTAGTTTCGGGTGAAGTCAGAATACATTTTTCTTCGAAATCAATTCCAGTATCTTTGAGGAATTTCTTCATGTTCTCCGAGTGAGGACATTCGGGCGCTGTGTAAATCACTGCATTGGACATTAACTAGTATCTCCTTCTCACTGACTAAGAGTAGTTGGTCCTGTGCATTCCATCATTGATATACATTTGGAAAAGGTAGCAGAATTTAGGAAATCTATCGCCATTAGTGAAAAGTCTTAAGGAAAGATATTGACAAGTTCACTATATTTAACTGGAGTGAACCAGATTTGAACAAGGAAGAGACTCTTGAATTTATAGACAAGCAAATTGCTTTGGAATTAAAGATCATCCAGATAACTAAGGAGAATGTTGAGCAACTAGGCAACGCATTTGTCAAGGACCTACTCATTGGAATATCCACTGATTCTCAGAAACATGCTGCTCTTCTCAAATCATTGAGAAAAGCTGTTGAAGGTCCAACACCATTCATCAGTGAACAAGAGAGGGACAAAATTGCTAAGGGTATAGCTGCTCACATAAAGATGGAAGAGCAAGCCGTTGAAACCTATACAGAGCTAGCAGAGAAGAGTGATAATGAACAGGTGAAGACTATTGCCATGATGATTCGAGAGGATGAGATTCGTCATCATGCTTTACTCAAAGAACTACACAAGACAATGATCGAACCAGAAACCCTTACTGAAGACATGATTTGGGACGCGATGTGGAAAGATACTCCATGGCGTGGCAGTCCAGGTGGATAAGAATCATCAAGAAATAAGGCGAATACTTCCCTGGTCATTTCCGAATCCTTATGTTGAAGGAAACATTTTGTAGAATACTACTCTAAAGAGAGGTTCTGAGATGACAGTTGAGGATGTTAAACGAACTGATACTGGAAAGGCATTGATGCTTGCGAACGAAGCTATCGTACGTGGAGCTTTAGAAGCCGATGTCAAGATTGTAGCTTTCTATCCCGGCTCACCCACTTCAGAAATATTGGATACTTTTGGTGAAGTTATGGATCACTTCGCAGATTACAAGATGCACATCTCAGCAAACGAGAAGATCGCATTGGAAACCGTAGCAGGTGCTTCAATGGCAGGTCAAAGGTCCTTCACTTCAATGAAGAGTGTCGGGATGAACGTAGCTAGTGATTCGATGTATAGTATCGCATATACTGGATTGAATGCTGGTTGTGTTTGTCTTATCGCTGACGACCCTTATGCCCATTCTTCTCAATCTGAGCAGGATGGTAGATACTTCGGTATGACTGCTTATGTTCCCATGATTGAACCATCCACTGCGCAAGAAGCGCACGATATGACCAAGTGGGCATTCGAGATTTCTGAGAAACATAAAACACTGGTTATCATTCGAACAACTACTCGTGTCAATCACCAGAGAGGAATAGTACAATTAGAGAAATTAGAGAGAACACCGTTCAAAAAGAACAAATGGAAAGATGTCAAGGGACAGTACTTCACTGTCGGTCCAGTGGCTCGAGCTCACAAAGCTACACTACTTGAAAAATCTGTAGCAATCCAAGCTGACTTTGAAAAAACAGAATTCAATTACCTTGTTCCTGGCAAGGGAAAAGTTGGAATATTGACAGCAGGAGTATGTTTCCTTCATGCTAAAGAAGCAATGCGGAATCTTAGCGTTGAATTACCTATCTTCAAACTAGGAACTCTATTTCCACTTCCTGAAAAGAAGATTTCAGAATTCCTCAAATCTCTTTCAACACTAGTTGTTATCGAAGAATTAACTCCGTATTTAGAAACCCAGATTACTGCTATTGCAAAGTCTGTCAATCCCGATCTCAATATAGTTGGCAAACGCAGTGGACATTTCAGTGAAATGCTAGAGTACAATGTACCAATCGTTGAGAAGGTTCTCGCAGTTGTTCTCGACAAGAAGCTCAGTATGGACTATGATGCGGTTCTTACAAAGGCTGATGAACTGAAATCTATTCTCTCTGAGAGACCTCCAATCTTCTGCCCGGGATGTCCACATAGAGGCACCCTATGGTCGTTCAGACAAGCTCTACAACAGTTAAAAATTCGCGATGACATTGTTTTCAATAACGACATTGGTTGCTACTCAATGGCCTTCCTTCCACCCAACGAATTCTCTGATTCCATGCTCGCAATGGGCGCATCATTGGGAGTTTCTGCAGGGATGGAGATGTCCTTGGAAGATAAGATAATCGCTATGGTAGGTGATAGCACTCTCTATCATGCTGCACTTCCAGGAATCGTCAATCTCATTCATCACAATTCCAACGTTACCCTCTTCGTGCTTGACAACAGTGTCACCGCAATGACAGGGCAGCAATTCAATCCTAACTCCCCATATGATGCAGGTGGACAACCTGCAAGAAAGATCAACATGGACAAAATGTTCGAAGCACTCGGTGCTGATAAGATAGTAATCATAGATCCTTATGATACTCGAGATTGTATTGGACCAATCAAAGAAGCAATCGAAGCAGAAGGATTCAATGTGATCATCTCGAGAAGAGAATGTGCACTTTATGGAGACCGTCTTAAAAAGAAGGCTGGAGAGAAAATCATTCCAAGCGAGAATGTGAAGGATACATGCCGTAGTATCTACGCTTGCGTTAAGGAGTTCTATTGCCCCGCAATCACAATTGATGAGTCAGATGGAAAAATGATCATCCAGAGAGACCTCTGTGATGGGTGTCTAGAATGTCGACAGGTATGTCCTGTTGATGCACCACAACACGTGGAGGTTAAGAAATGACTGAAACTACAAAGACCTTCAACATCATGTTCGCTGGTGTAGGTGGTCAGGGTCTTATGCTTCTATCTGCAATCCTCGGAAAAGCAGCTGTAGACTCAGGTTTCAAAGTCATGACAGGTGAACAACACGGTCTCTCACAGAGACAGGGTTCAATCTATGTTCACTTCAGAATAGGGGACCCAATCTCACCATTGATTCCGTATGGACGAGCTGACATGATGATTGCAATGGAGGCGAGTGAGGCTCTCAGGTATATTGAGTATCTCAAGAAAGATGGTGTTGTAATCATGAGCAATCGAATAATGCCATCAGTAACTGAAACAGAGAAAGTAGCATTGGACAAGGAGAAGAAAATCAAATACATTACTGTCCACCAAATAGTTGAGAAACTCGAGCAAGTCACCAAGAATGTCGTTCTACTTGATTCTCTAGAATTAGCACTCCAAGCAGGAAATGCAAGGACTGAAAATTCTGTTCTTGCAGGAGCAACGGTCGCATGTGCCGACTTCCCAATTCCAGCAGAAGAGGTTCGGAAAGCAGTCCTTGCTCTTGTACCACCAAAGACGATCGAAGCCAACTCGAAAGCTTTTGACTTGGGTAGAGATGCAGGAAGTGTTTGCTTAGATTCGTAACAAAGGTCATTTTCCGATTTTGGTGTTGTTAAATATAGTAGGTTTCCAAGCACTATTGACGGAATCCCTTGCAATAATATTCAACATGCAATTTCCAAACCACTCATCGGTTTCTGGTAAAATATCTAATACATTCTTTAGAATGTGGTATAACGTCCCACATGACCAACAATAAGAATGGTAGAAGTTTCAGGATGATTCTCAGCAACTTCAAAGAATGCTTCTGTATGACGCATCCTCTGTTCAGTGATACTTTCTCCACCTACGGGTTTCTCATCAACGTTCACTAAATACGAATCAAACAGTTCTTTCTCTTCTTTTGTTAGATCATCAACACATTTACCGGTGTAATCATCTGCGACACCCTCTCTGAATCGCGCCTCTAAAATTATGTCTTTGAAACCAATTTCATTACAAATAATAATTGCAGTTTCAGAAGCTCTAGGAAAAGTGGATGAATAAACTGCATCAAACCTAATCCCCATTTTCAAGATATTTTGTCCAAAGGATTTTGCTTGTTCTCTTCCCAAATCTGAAAGAGGTGTTTCAGAACCAGAAATTGTTCTGGTTATATTGTCAATACTCTGGCTGTGTCTTACTATCACAATTCGCATCTTGAAACTTCCTCGTCAAGCTATTTTCCAACATATTGGTCTATAGGCAAGAGCTCCCTCCCGACAATATCAAGTGTTTTAGAAAGTATTTTCCCACTGTTGACAAGTTGCCTTCCTGCTTCCTTTGCTGCTTCAAAAATATCATCAATGACACCAGGAATTTTCATCATTGATTTCATCGCTTCTCCATGAGGACGAATCAAAGAACCTGCATACTCCCACTCTGCGTGATCAGCGACTGCCTTCATCTGATCAATCAATAAATCGAAATTATCCTGTTCCCAATAGCCACTATTTGATACTAAGACGATTTTCCCACGCTTGACACCTTCACGCATTTTATGACGACTATGCCCATTAACAAGTTCAGTTTCAGCGAGTCCTAATGGAATCAGTATCCTATCTATCAAATTCTTCAACGGTCCAGTCATTCCACTAACATAAACTGGAGTTGCAAATATCCAGATATCTGCCTTCAGAAGCTTTGGATGCAACATTTGCATATCGTCCTTTTGATAACACTCCCCAGGAGTTTCGAAAACGCATTTCCAGTTTCCTTGACAAGGACGTATCTTGAGCTTCTTCGTGTAGAATAATTCTACATCAGCACCTGCTTCACGCAATCCTTCTAGAAATGGGGTGAGAATCAGACTAGTATTTCCTTTGTCCATTCTGGGACTACCATTGATAGCTATAACCTTTGTCATCTTTACTCACGAAGAAATTGGCTATTTCTGAGATTGATAAGTAGTTCTAACGTCTAAAAATACGACTCGTGTAAAATGGTTCTCAGAGTACTGCGATAGAGGTAGGTTCATGTGCTTTTACTTGATACCAGTTCCATGGTTTCTGTTCTCATTGACACAACCAATTGCACAGGATGTGGAAATTGTGTAGATGTTTGTCCTTCGAATGTATTATCGCTCAAAGAAACAGACAAAACCAAGTTTGCAGTAGTCATAGCTGAAGAGAATTGCTGTGCATGTGGAGCATGTGCCATCAAGTGCGTCGAACAATCTATTGCAGTGACCGGTTACGAGATGCTCAAAATTGAACCACCTTCTGAATACCCTCCTGAGCAGGGTCGATATTTGCGGGGAAATGATTACTCCCCTGTAGCAGTTGTTGCAATTCTTGATACTGACGACTCAAAGATTCCATCTGAATTAGCAGAACTACTAACAGTCGCAGTCGAATCTGGAGCAGCAATCGCAGGAACGCTCCAAACTGAAAATCTGGGTATTGAGAAAATTGTTGCGAATATGGTCGCAAATCCAAACATCAGATTCATAGTTTTATGTTGGAGGGAAGCACATGGACATAGTCCAGCAGAAGCTCTTCAGTGTCTAATTGAAAGTGGCGTTGAGAATGACAAGAGAAGAACTATAATTGGTGCAACAGCCCCGACTCCGTATCTTGCGAACATCTCTCTAGATTCAATCGAGCGTTTCAGAAAACAATTGAAGATTGTGAACATTATCAAAGAAGATGATCCATCATTCGGAATGCGTCCTGAGAATGTGAAAAAAGCGGTGCACGCGTGTATTCAAGAGAAACCTACTAAGTTTGAACACTATAATCTCTATGATCCCGGAGCATGGCCAGAACCACCAATTTGCGAAAAGATATCAATTCGACTTGCGGAACCATGGCGACCTGATCTAACCTCAGAAGAGATTGACATCATTGAAAAGATGAAACTAGCTGGAGAAAAACTTAGTCAGAAGCATCCCGAAGCGGTACTAGTCAAAGAAGACCCAGAAGAAAATGTTCTATTGGAGTATCTCGGATTAAGGAAGAAGATTGATGATGAGGATCAGAAGGATGAGATAAACAATGAAAGGAAAAAGCGGTAAGATAACCAGACTCTGGTTGGCAATGATTGAAGTGTCCGACATGGACAAGGCGGTAGAGTTCTACCACGAAACCCTTGGTCTGCCATAGCTCTCGATGCAAGAGCGTTCAATCATGTTGAGGTTGGACCAGATGAACCTTTAGCTAAGATTGGCTTACATCTAACTGATAAGAAATCAGACGAGAGAAAAACGACTGGAGTGGTCTTCGATACGGACAATATCTATGCCTTATATGAAAGACTGAGGGAACAAGGGGTTGTTTTCACTCAGGAACCCAAGAAAATGCCCTGGGGTAGCATAGTCGCTGATTTCCTAGACCCATTCAATAACGAGCTTGAGGTCGTTCAAGACCCAGATCATTATACACGAGAGTACAATCGATAGCTCTTCCTCTCAAATCACCCTGAACATTACAGCGAAATCTAACACCAACTAGTTGATGAGTTACCTATAATCCTGGTTTTTTCCCCAAAAGGAATCAGGGAATCTCTGAGATGAGCTTATGAGCGTTGGTCAGCGAAAGTCCTACAAGAGTTTCTGTCGACTGTACTCCTGTAGCACCAAACATGAACAAACCTTTCATTGCTGCTTCTATAGATGGTGCTTCGATAATTGAAACAAAGTCGTATCGACCCAGCGTGTAGTATACGTTCTTGATCTCTGCTCCTACAGATTTAGCGACCTTTTGAGAATCCTTGAATCGCTCTGGAGCCTTTTTGATTTCCTGGACACCTTTGGTTGTGTATTTTGCTAGTATTATGAATATAGGCATTATTACACCTCGTTGCCCAAACATAATCTATAGCTGAACTTGTACTTAATCGTTTCCAGAGGTATGATTTTGAGAATTTGAAAGCAGTTTTTCTTCTGATTCAAGAGAGCGCAAACTAAGTAGTTCTAAAATTCGAGTTCTTCCATTACTTCTACTCTCGATACATCTGATTGGTCAAATAACTCAAAAGACTCACTCAACAAGGTTTCAGCTTCCTCCTGTCTTCCAGTTGTCCTCAAAAGGACAACTAGATTGCTGAAAATGGTCGAAAGATAATATCTATAGATTTTGGGTGATTCAGGTGTGAGTTCACCGATTAGTTTGATTGCTTCACGAAGTACTCCTTCAGCTTCACTTAGCTTACCCATCTGTTCGAGAAGTATAGCATAGCTGTTTAGAGTGATTACAAGGTAACGAGAGAAGACCTTTGGCTGTTCTTCATGATTCTTCCTGAGAATAGAAAGTGCATCTTGAATTGGGCTCTCGGCCTCGTTGAGCCTATTCGTTTCTCTTAGAAGAATAGTTAGATTCCTCATAGTTCCAGAGCATTCGCGTACTCGAAAGAGATCCGATTTCTCTTCCAAACATTTTATGAAGATATCCAGAGCTTCTCGAAATACATCTTCAGCTTCTCTCATTCTTCCTTGTTTTCTTAATAGAATGCCAAGTTTCTCCAGACTATATGCAAGTTGATCCCGATACATTTCAGGAGTTTTATCGGTAATCTCCCTAAAAATGTCAATTGATTTGTTGAAAGCGTTCTCAGCATCGCTTTCTCGACCTGTCTTTGAATATAGAGTGCCGAGACCAGTCTGGCTACTGGCTACTGCATTGAGATATGCATCCGGAGCACCGTCTGCTAGTTTAGTATAAATCATAAGGGCTTCATCGAAAACAGATTCCGCATCTTTCATTTTTTGCAGGTCAAGTAATAACCATCCAAAGTTCAGGAGGGCTATACCCAAATGTCCACGGAATGAATCAGGTCCTTTTTTAGCTCCAGCTCTCCTAAGAGATACAACTTCTCTGAATGCAGCTTCAGCTTTTGAAAACCTTCCTGTCTGGTGATATAGGAAAGCTAAATTGTTGAGAACTGCCGCAACATAATTCTCGAATCGATCAGGCTCCTTTGCAGCAAGATTACGATAGAGTTCAAGTGATTCTTGAAATGATTTCTCAGATTCCATTAACGAACAGGATGCCTCAAATAAAGCACCCCGAATCACGAGACTTCTAGCAATTTCACTAGCATAGCCATCTGTTTTCTTCTCAGAGATATCTCGGAATATAGCGATAGCTTCACTGATTGCAGTTTCACCTTCATCGGGTCTTGACCGTATGTATTGCAACCAAGCATATTCTCGGAGTGTGACCGCAACATTGAATCTATATGCTTCGGGTTGTGAGTTGGCTAGACTCCTCCAGATATCTAGTGCTTCTTTATACGAATCTTCTGATTCTTGCGGTCTGCTTGTATCACGATAGAGTTCAGCAAGTGAAACCAAGGTATCCGCAACCTCATCCAGAAATTCTCGTGGAGATTCACCTGCAAGTATTCTAAAAATATCTAACGATTCGCTAATCGCGTGTTCAGCCTCAGCAATCCTTCTTAGAGCGGTTAGAGATCTTCCCTTGAGTAAGAGAAGATTAGCGCGTCCCTCCTCGCTGTTAAGCTCAATTGGAGTAAGAACTGTCAATACATCAGCGTGACTCCACTTTTTGAGTAGACTATCTACAACTTCCTTGGCTTTGAAAATTGTTTCTCTCTCTGACGTCAGTGATTTCGCGGATAAGGATAGACTAAGCAATTCAATATCTGATTGTGATTCTTGAGAATTGTCCAGAAGCTCTGACACCTCATTTGCAAGTACAGGTAATCGATCACCAAGCTCTGCTAGAAGGAGATCTTTTGCCAAGTCATGCAGTATCCACTTTCCTTCTTCATTTTGTTTGACAAAACTAAGGTTCTGTACTCGGTCCCAATGTTCCGATTTCATCTCAGGTGCAATAATTGACAAAATCTTCCAGTTGAAGTAGGGGACAAGTCCTGCGCGGTCAATGATATAGAGTAACCCTTCTGCCTCGCTGAATAGCTTTCTCCATGTCTTAAGATGAACATCATCGAGAGTATCTGCTCGTAGTTCTTCTGCTTCTTCAGCAGTGGAGCAACATATCTGTGTCATGTCATAGATAGTATTGACAACATAGGGATTACCTCTGCTAACGCTAGCAATTTTCGCCTGGAGGCCCTCTTCAGTGCATCCTCTTTTATTTAGCAGGTCTATACTACTCTCCTCGTCCAGTTCGGTAAGCTCTTGTTCTTCAAACGACGCATCTTGAAAAAGCTGCTTCGGTGCGGGACCCCGACTTGCTACAACTCCAATTGATGTGGAGAGCGATGAAAGGAAGACGTACCATAACTCAGCTTCGCTGATGCGTTTTCCCTTGTATTGCCAATGTGCATGTATTGCATCAACATCATCAAAATGATCAAACAAAATAATGATTGGTTCATTAGCATTCTTTCTACTGTTCAAATCTTCTAATAGTGCATCAAGAAAGAGAAACTCAGCATGACGAGGATCTTTCCAGAGAACCTCAAGAAGTTTCTCAATGTAATTTTTCCCGAGTCTACTCTGTAACCAATTTCCAACAGTACCGAATCTCCCAGTGAGTCTAGGACTCAGTTTAGCTCCAACAGTAGTGATGGCTGCACCAATACTTGCAAGAGATCCAATGAAAGGAATAGGTTGAAGCAAATCTTTTGCCCACTCCCTTCCAGTTTCTTTAGCAGGTTCCACTCCCATTATGAATCGTTGCCGGATATGCCAAAGGATATCATATCGACTGAGTTGGATTCCCATACGAACAGTTGCTTTAGCTAGAGCGTCTAGTCGGTCAAAGAAATTGGTTACTCTATCACAGTCCAAGAAAACAGTGTTGTCATGTATATCATGCCAGTTCTCGAGTAGGGCACTCTTACCAATTCCACCAATCCCACGGATATGTAAAACAACTGGTTCTTTTCCACATCTTTGTATTGAATCTTCCATCCATTGCAGATACTCTACTCTGTCAACGAATATCCGTTCTGATGGTTGATAATGTTCATACACAGGATTAGCTCCGCTATTGAAAGTACACTACGTTATCCTTTGATGAAGATAAGGCTCACGGTTATTTTCATCGATAGTTTATTGTATCAGAATTATCTGACTTGTATGATGAGAGTGAACAAAAGAAGCGAGAGAATAGTCAAGAAGAACGATTTGATGAAGTTCTTCTTACGGCACACATATTTTGGTATGTGGAACATGTATTGATGTCTGCCCATCCAATGTCAAAATTGAATCTAAGAGTCAATAGACTCCTTTTCAGTAGAATGGGATGTCTAGAAACGAAATCAGCTGGTAGTGGTTTTAGAGGAAATGATAATAGGAACACCCAAGTAAGAATGTGACGAGGAAACATCATGGCTGGACAACACGATGCTTTCACACGTATCATAGAGATTCTCAAATCCAATCCACGAGGTATGATAATCAGTGATATCTCAAGGAAATTAGGAATCAATAGGAATACAATTGCTAGATATATGGATGTTTTACTAACGTCCGGTCAAGTTGAAATGCACGAGTTTGGTTCAGCAAAAGTTTTCTCCCATACTAAACACGTTCCTCTTTCCGCATTGATTAACTCAGCTTCAGAAGCATTTATTGTTGTAGATTCAAATCTCAAAGTTGTTCAGGGCAATGATAAATTAGAGTTATTTACTGGAAAAAAGCTCTCTAAGATGATTGGTGGGTATCTGAACGACATTGAAAACTCCATTCTGTCAGAAGACTCAGTAATTTCAGAAATAAAGACTGCTCTGAAGAGTAGCAGTGGATCTATTGTTATTGAAACTCACTTCGGTGGGGGAGATGAATTCTATTCAGTCAAAATAATTCCTACTGCATTTATTGATGGTGAACCAGGAGTAACTATAATTCTTGAAGATATTACTAGTCGAAAAAAAGCAGAGAAAGATCTTGCGGATAGTGAGTATAAGTACCGGTCACTATTTGAGAGGTCACAAGTTGGTTTCTTGATAGTCAGAGATAATCCATTGCGTTTTATCTACACTAACAAAGCGCTCGCTAACATATTTGGTCACAGTATAGAAGAAATT
>JAEOSL010000063.1 GCA_016840385.1 Candidatus Thorarchaeota archaeon
TGAACGCCCCATTCATCCCGTTCAGACATATCAGCCAGATTAGATGTACATCCTGCACAAGTGGTTATTACTTTCTTAACTCCTAGGTCCTTCACTTTCTTTTTCATCTGCTTTGCGAGGTTTCTTGCATTTTTTGCATCACCCATGAGATGAGATGGAAGACTACAACAAGAGAATTCCTCAAGCAAAGTGAAGTCTACATCAAAGTAATCAAGAATGACCTTTGCAGCTTCACGAACTTCTTGGGCTAATTCTTCAGCCTGGCAACCTGGATAGAACAGGACATCTGCACCTTTCTTCACAATGTCTGGAATAAGTGGTAAATCTAAGCGCTCAAGTCGCATATCACGACTCTCTTTCTTCTCCTCCGGATCTTCCCAAGGTTCGAAAGCTCTCTTGTGCTCCTCTACTATTTCCTTGAGTAACATGAGACCCTTGGGGACAAGATCAGGTCTATGCTCGAAAATGTTTGCTCGAACTACATTCACAATCTCAGGAATGTTCACGTTCTTTGGACAAACGTCTCGACAGGTTCCACAGCCAGTACAGAGGTAGATCTTGTCAGCAGTTGCCCAGAATTCTGGTGGAGAACGTGAGAGCTCAACAGCAATACTTCTTGGTCCACTGAATCTATCCAAACCTACCGAAGCAACAACAGGGCAATGATTGATACAAAGTCCGCAGTTGATACAAGACCCAATTGATTTGACAATCTCAAGTTCGTCTGAATGATATGGAGTTATCTTCTCTTTCTTCAGGGTACTCTTCACATATTCATAGGCTTCATTCTCGTCCACTCTATGGCACCTCCTTGATAAGAGCAACAATATTCTTTGCAGCATTGTAGCCACTTGTAGCAGCAACACCAAGACCACTCTTTTCTATGGAATAATTATAGCCTGCAAGAACTGCGCCAGCAGCAAAGAGATTTACAACCCATTCAGTACCCACTTCTGTGACAGGACGGAATTCGGGATCAACGCTGAGACCACATGATTGGATAGGTTGACCCATTGGACTTATTGACAATGTACTCGTTGAACGTGATGGAACTATATCGGTCGCAGAATGATAATCACCAGTTACAGGCATGAGACCAAAGACGGTTTCTTTCAAACCATTCTCATCTCCTGAAATACCACCGCCGATATATTTTCCAGTAGCAAGTAGGAAAGCCTTAGCATCAATCTTGATTTGTCGTCGAGGTGTTGTAGCGATGATTGATTTCAGAACGTCTCCTTCTCTCTGGTAAGATGTCGCTTCATGTCCTAGGAGCAATTTTCCTCCAGACTTTACAAAGATGGTCTCAAGAGACTTTTGAAGACGTTGTCCCGGAATGGAAGGTGGGAATCCTAATAGTTCGAAAACGGTTGTACCAGTCATCTCTTCGAGTTTTGTCTTATTTCTCAGAGCATTTTGAATTCCCAAAATTGGAGGAAACGCAACATGAGTCGCCCCAACCTGTTCGATATGTTCTTTGAGTTGTTCAGCGATAGATTCGATCGAACCCTCATGATCCAGATGTCTGGCAAGCTCTATTGATGAAAGATTGTATGATTTTCCAAAGGGCATTACCTGCACAACACAATGAGCCACTTTTCGGGGTGAACTACCTGTTGACATCCTGTCCTCTAGATAGGTTTGAGCTGCTGCTGAAGGATTGAAGTCAGCATATCCAGAGATTCCAACGAATAGCAGAACGCTATCTTCACGGTCGGTAAGGTTTCCACTATTCATTGTTTTTTGGATAAGACATGTTGGTTTTGTTGTGCCCAGAATTGTAATAGGATGGATGTTAGAATCAAATTCCCCATCCAAAGGAGCCAATGTTCCATCAAGGTGTGTCTTAAGCCAACTAACGGTTTCGCGTGCCCGCTCAATAATAGTGTCAACAATTTTCTCTGTTTCGATACGGTCGTCATAACCGATGATACTGTAAGGATGTAATGGATAGAGTCTCGAGAGGATGAAGAGTCCTTCTTCAGGTGAAGCAAATGCTTCAGATGCTTCTGGTACATAACCAATCACATCTATTGCTCCAGATGAATATGCTGTGGCACTCTGACCCTTTCTGAGAAGCACTGTGTTCAACCCGGCTTCTGCAGCAATAGTTCCTGCAACAAGACCAGCCATTCCAGCACCAATTACTACGAGGTCTGCTTCAATATCCATCTAGCATCCCTCCTCCCATGGTTTCAAGTCATAATCAACATCAGATTGGTCAAGATTACCAACACAGGCATACATCCCCTGTGCAAGTTCTTCTTGAGCAAGCTGTTCTCCCCTCATGGATTGACGGATTCCCTTCCACCTTTCAGCACGGAAATCGAGAATATCAACAAGAAAATCATCACCTGAAAGATCGAGTTCTTCAGCTAGAATTGCTGCGGCCTTGTAGGTGCAGAAAGTCCCTTGACATGGACCGGTTCCCAATCGAATCCGACGTCTAATATCGTTGAGTGTTTGTGGGAATTCTTCACGAATGGCTACTCGTATCTCAGCCTCAATTATTGGCTCACAGGTACAGATGGTTGTCTTCCATTCTGGGTGTTCTTTCGTATGCTCCAGAACCTTGACCATCTCAGTTCCACGCCGTGCACGCATTCGTTCCAGAGCATGCAATGAGATACCATACTCCTTTGAGAGTGCTATGATATCAACATCAACCTCATTTCCTGGAAGAGGTTTCTCGTGAGTTGTACAGGCTACTTCTTTCCCAAGCTTCTTGCCAACAAGATCTGTAACTGCTTCAGCCATATGTCGACAGGTCACAAGTTTGCCACCAAGGAAACTAATCAGTCCCTTCTTTCCTTGCTTTTCAGAATGGTCAACAATTTCGTAGCCCCGAGTCACCTTTCCTTCAGGTACTTTCCATTCGGGGACTAGAGGTCTCACACCAGTCATTGTACGGATTATTCGAGCTTCACGAATGGATGGAAGAACGGTTTCCATACTTTGCAAGAGGTATTCAATCTCATCAAATGATGCAACTAGAGTATCAGGATCTTCCCAGGTGTCCAGTGCGGTTGTGCCAAGTAGAGTTGTGTTCTCATGTGGGAATAGGTAGATCCAACGACCATCTATAGCTTTGACAGTGAGCCCAACATTGACTATCCGTCGGTCAAATATCACATGTGCGCCTTTGTTTAACCGGATAGGTAGTTTATCATCAGCAGATTTAGCTACTTTGTGAGCCCAGGGTCCAGCAGCATTAACAACAACTTTGGTCTTAACGTCCTCGGTCGCTCCAGATACCCTGTTATAGAATACGACACCTTCGATTTCGTCATTGTCATTTACTTCGAAATCAATGACCTCACAATAGGTTCGAATCACGGCACCATGATTTCTAGCATCAAGAGCTTGAAGGAGGCATAGTCTAAATGGATCAATGAAGTACTCCTCATAGTAAACACTTGCAATGATATCGGGGTGGAGCATTGGTTCAAGCTCAAGAGAATCATCGGGTGTAAGAAACATCATTGGAGGAACCTCTCGCTCCCCAACATGTTCAGAATAGGAATCCATGTAAGAGCTATCACTTGCGGCATCACTCAAATCCAGAAGTGGGGCAAGTATTGGGTTCTTCATAATGATATGACGAGCAATTCTGTTCCAATACACTACTTCTTTGGAACACATTGCCATGATATCCGGTTCATCACGATATTTCAATCCGGAAGATATCATACCTGCGCAGGTCCCGACTGTTGCAGAGGCTATATCATCACGTTCAAGCAGAAGAGTGCGGTAACCTCGCATCGCACAATCTCGTGCAACAGCGGTCCCTGTGCTACCTCCACCAATTACTACAACGTCAAATTCAGATGTGGTCATTGTAAAATATCTCCATTTCATGTAGAACCATTATCTGGAGTTCCTGTGCCAGTAAGTAGAAGCGTTACGCACAATAGAAGGGTTTCGATTCACCAGTACTTCCACAATAGCATAGATAGATTAAAAGGAGTCAGCAAGTGGAAAAATGTTAGGTGAGTACTAATGCCTGAAAATTACGATCTTGGAACTCTTACTGTTGTTGGTCATGATGTAGAAAAGCTAACACAAGCACTTGGTATTCCAGACGAAAGATTCGATGACCTCGTTCAACTCGCTCGGAGTGCCTGGGAATACGAGGACACAATTAGCGAGTCTATTGAATATCTAGCTAAGAATTCTAGTGGTTCTGAACTTGTTCTAGTATTGGTATTCTTTGGTAGAATCTGGGAAGATCATCAAGAAGAGGAAGAAGAGGGGCAGTAAATCCTCTTTCTAATTCATGCAGACCTAGGCAATTGATGCCTAGGATTTCCTTTCTTTTTACGAAATCGCTTCAAGGATGTTACCCAATTCTTTTGTGAGGATATTGTTAAAGATATCATATTGTTTTGTGTAGATTGTAACATTCTCAGGAATTGGAACACGGCGTTCCTCAACATGGAACATATTCTCAACAGCTTCTTCGTAACTACCATACACACCTGTACCAATGGTTCCCAGAATCGCAGCTCCAATCACAGTCGAGTCCCGAACCATAGGAGTTACTACTGTTTTGTTTGCGCAATCTGCTTGGATTTGACGCCAGAGGGGTGAATTTGACCCACCACCATCAATACGAAGTTCATCGAATTCCAGGTCGAGCATTCCTTCCATTAGATCTACGTACATTTTTATTCCATAACCATTAGCTTCGAGAATAGCTCGTGCAACATGTGCTTTGGTATGATTGAAACCAATATGGTGGAAGATACCAAGATTATATGCCATGAATGGGAACAAAACGAGACCCTCACTTCCCGCAGGAACCTTTGCCGCAGAGGTTTCGATTATCTGGTAGGCGTCTTGCTCAGTCTGTGCTGCAAGTGCAACCTCAGGCTCACAGAAATTATCACGGTACCATTTGTAGGCAAGTCCAGTTCCAGGAGTGACTCCCTCAAGAATCCACTTCCCGGGTATTGCAGAAGGATTACAGAACATGACGTAGGGATCTTCAAAGAACTCGTCAAGATGAGTAATCACGAAGGTGCCTGTACCTGTTGTTGCTTTCACTCGACCCGATTTGATAACTCCCATTCCAAGAGCAGAACATTGTTGGTCTCCACTACCCAAGATGACGGGGGTTCCTTTTCTAAGGGAAGTTGCCTTTGCTGCTTCAGCGCTTATCACACCAATTGTAGTTCCCGAATCAGCAATGTCAGTTAGCTTGTCAATTGGGATTCCAGTTGACTCACAGAGTTCTTCGGACCACTTGAGAGTTTCATGATCAATTGGTCCAAATCGTGCATCAGCAGGTGAACTGACCAAAGCGCCGCACAACCTGTTGTTAATGAAGGCGTCAAGATGGACCCATTTGTGAACTTTCTGGAAAAAGTCTGATCTGTTGTCAATGAACCACATCATCTTGTTGACACATTTTCGAGGACCAATTTCATCTGCAATCTCCTTACTCTTGGCACTGGATCGACTATCAAGCCATGTAACAGTTGGAGCAAGTGGGTTTCCACACTTGTCTATAGGGGTGATGCTATCCCTTGTTGTCGTGACAATGACTCCGTTGATTGCATCAGAACCATATTTGCACCCAGATATTGCACGTTGCATTGTGTTCATAGAAGTTCTCCAAAATGTATCAGCAAGTTGTTCGTGTACTTGCACATCTTTTGGTTTCTGAGGATACTCCTCGTACGCTTTACTGATCTCACGACCCTCTTCATCAACAATCACGGATCTCGTTCCGGTTGTTCCAATATCAAACACTGCAAACAAGCGTTGGCTCATCTTTCTCACCATGACAATCTATAGTTGATTCTCAGTAGACATGGTGCAATATAGGTTGTTTGACAGAGAGAGTTATTTACTCCTGAGCGATGTGAAGTAGTGATGTCAGAGTATCCCGCACACATTGAGATAATGCCACATATTCATCTAGTCAGAGGAGAGAATAACGCTAGGTTTCCAGAAGCAAATACGATTCTTGTTGACGATGAGATACTCACACTTGTAGATGCAGGATCAAGTATGAATCACCTAGAAACTACTCTGAGAAACCTCGGACACTCCCTTTCAGATTTAGATAGAATAGTCCTGACACACTTTCATATTGACCACAAGAGTCATGCAGCAGATATTCAGAAGGTTGCTGATTGTGAGATAGTATGCCACGAACTTGCCAAGAAAGGAGTAGAAACCTTTCAGGGTTTGGTAGATTATTACGGGATTCAAGGGCACAAGTATTACGATGATTGGAGAGCCTTACTCGATTTGAGGTTTAGTCACATAACTACCGATTACAACGTAACAGGAACTTTCTCAGACAGGGAAACAATTAGTTGTGGTGAAATAAACCTAATTCCTATTCATCTTCCAGGTCACACCATTGACCATACTTGTTTTGGAATCAATGGTCTTGAAATCCTCTTTCTTGTGGATATTGACCTCACTAGATTTGGTCCATGGTATGGGAATGAAGTAAGTGACATCGAGGAATTCAAGAAATCAGTTGACCGTGTTATCGAGATGAACCCGAAAGTAGGAATCAGTAGTCATCTCATCAATCCTGTTGAGGATGGATTGGAAGCAAGACTACGCGCATTCAGGGCAATCTTTGATGAGCGAGAAAAACGAATTCTTGACAACATTGCCAAGGGTATTGATACTATTGAAAAACTAACAAAAGCCCCAACCATCTATCCTCGAATTCCCATGCCGGTATACTATGCGTTTGAGATGTTCATGCTTGAGAAGCATATTGAACTATTCTTGAGAGATGGCATAATTAGAGAAGAAAGTGGGTCTTTTGTTTTGGAGAAATGAAAGCGGGGATTTCCCCCGCAATCTATTCTATTTGTGCTTGAATGTGGGGTCTCGCTTGTTTAGAAAAGCGTCAACACCCTCAACTTTGTCCTCGGTATCAAACGTCTTGCAAAAGACATCTACCTCGAACTTCAGATTGTTCTGATGGGGATTCTCCCAAGTATTGTTGAGTGATTGCTTAGCTAGGTTCAAAGCGACACCAGGTTTTGTTGCTAACTTCTTTGCTAGAGCATCAACTCCACCCATTAGTGCTTCTACAGATTCAAAGACCTTGTTCACTAAACCTATTCGGAGTGCCTCATCAGATTTGATCTGGTCGCCACTGTAGGTCAGTTCTTTGGCCATTCCCAGACCAACAAGTCTAGCCAGTCTCACGGTTCCACCGAATCCAGGGATAATTCCCAGATTGATTTCAGGCTGTCCAAATCGTGCATTAGCTGAAGCATAACGAATGTCACAAGCCATGGCAATCTCACAACCGCCACCCAGAGCAAATCCATTGACTGCAGCGATGACTGGTTTACTCATTGCCTCCATGAACTTGCACAACTCTTGTCCATTCTCTGCAAGTGGTCGGACTGTTTTTGAGTCCTTACCCTTGAATTCCGTGATATCAGCTCCAGCTGCGAAAGCTTTCTCGCCAGCACCAGTTAGAACCACAGCACGAACGGAGGTATCATCCTCTGCTTTCTTGAATAACTCTCTCAATGTAGTGACCACTGAGGTGTTAAGTGCATTATATTTTGCAGGTCGGTTAATTGTAATGGTAGCAACACCATCTGCAACTTCGTAGAGTACTTCCTGTTCAGACACAGCTATTCCTCCAGTTAAGTAATCGTGGTTGTTCTACGCTGTGATATAAGCATTAGGAAATAGGGGAATGGGATTTTAGTGGTAACACTACTCTATGTTTAACAATGTATTCACGAATACCAACTTGGTGGACTCTCGGAAACTCTAAATCCTGCCATGCTCGGGAGCATATGCAATATTAGAGGTAGATATTATGGTAAGCTGTGAAGGTTGCGGTGGCGAAATCGATTCTGGCGTCAGTGAGTGTCCCTATTGTGGTCGGTCAGTCATGCAACGTGTAGATGAAGAAAAGAAATCTTTTGAGAGAACTTACGGAACTTCAACAGATGAAGAAGGACTAACACATCTCCAATTTGGAGATGGTCAATCTGGAAGTCGTCCACCCTCTGGAAGTGGTAGTGTATCTAGCCATTATAGACAAGGAGCTGGTTCTCAGGGAAACGTCGCTTCTGAACGACTTGAGAAATTGGACCAGATTGAGAGGATTCCGGACCCGTCGAAACAAAAGGAATCAAAAGACCTAGGAGTAACACTTGTGGAATCCATGAGTGCAATTGGTGACATGATGTCATTGTACCAAGATAGTGTAGCTCAAGAATCACACCTTAGCACAGATGACCGTGAGCGGCTCTCTATTAAAGAAGAAAGAGTAAGACCAAAACTAGAAGCGATTGTGGCTTTTTGTGAAAAGGCAGACTCCAAAACCAAGAAGAAGATAGGTCTCTCAGACTCAGAAATTCACAAGATTAGAACAACAGCAACCAGAGCATTGCAAATGACTAGTGCTGGAAAATGTTCAAGATGCGGTTCAGTGAATCGACCGGGTTCTAAAAAGTGTCAGAATTGTGGTTCTTCGCTTTGAATCCAGAGTTGACAAGCGAAAAATCGATCTTTCAGAAATACTGAACCCTTAATTACCCGTTTTCTTAGGATGGTCAACTATCACACTTGGAGTTTGATAGCGTGGTTGCATCTAAGAGCAAAGATGTGTTAATAGAAAGTCTTAGCGCAATGAAAGAATCCTTTGAAAGTGCTTATGAATTTAAGACTCGAGTAGAAGAAGAAACACTCCTTCTAGAAGGATTAGGAGAGAACAGCATGGGTTACGTTGTCTTTTCTGATTACAGACGAAATGAAGGAAAACGTAGATTCAATGAGCTTTCTAATCTAATAGACCGTGCTCTTGATGAGATTGATTCCTGTGATTCGAAAAAGGCATCGTCAATATATCTACACACTTTGAAGGGAGTTCTATTACAGTCCCGATGGATACAGATTCTTGAATCATATTCGAGAAGAGGTAAGAAAAAGAAGTAGATGGGGGTAGAAACCCCCAATTTGTACTTACACTAACCAACGGTAGGTAATCATCTTACCTTCGCCTTCTTTGGCAAACCCAAGTTTCATGGGCATACCAACTTTAGGCTGATCTGTTAGATTAGTAATGTGAGCAGTGAGTTTTAATCCCGATGGAAATTCTCCAATGGCAACAACATAAACCCCCTTTGAGGAGAGGGTTTCAGGAGCAAAGTCAACAATCACATAGGAGTACAACATTGCATCGCGCTCAGCCATCTCAGTGAGTTTTGCTTCACTCATACATTTCTGACAGTGTTGACGTGGTGGAAGGTATTCAGCACCACAAGAGGTACATACACTCTTCATCAATCGCTCTTCATCAAGATGTTCAAGAAACTCTTGAAGGAAGGGAGTCATAGCCTTATCGGTCGTATAACCAAGATAGAGTTCTTTCTTCTCTGCCATTTCTTACCAACCCCTCTCATAGATGAATACATTCACAAATTGACCGCTCTGACCAACGTTATGAACTAGTCCATGTTTCACATCATCAATCTGACGTGACGGATTCTCAGCTTCGCCTCTCATCTGCTTCATGACTTCATAGGTCATTGAAATTCCGGTCGCACCCAATGGATGCCCCTTGCTCTTCAGACCGCCATCACAGTTGACTGGAATTCTACCATCGTGATAGTGTTCCTTGTTCTCAACTAATTCGGGACCCTTTCCAGGTTCTGCGAATCCACAATCCTCGTATGCAATGAGTTCTGCAATTGTGAAACAATCGTGCACCTGAGCCATGTCCATATCCTTTGGTTCGAGACCAGCCATCTTATACGCAGCCTTTGCAGCATACTTGGCACCAGGAATAGTTGTTAGACTTGGTCGGTCCTGTATCATATTCTCAGAAGCACCAGCACCAATTCCCTTGATCCACATTGGTCTGTCAGTGAATTCCTTCACACGATCTTCTGCAGCAATCACAACACCTGCAGCACCATCTGTAATGAGACTGCAATCATAAAGATTCAAAGGTCTACAAATTGGAATTGCGCTGTTTGCCTCCTCAAAGGAAATTTCCTTTGGAAGATGAGCCTTTGGATTCTGAGCCCCATAATGATGATTCTTCACTGCAATCTTAGCAAGTATATCATGTTCCATATTGTACTCGCTCATATATCGTGAAGCCATCAGAGCATAAAATGCAGGGAAGCTTATGCCGTAGGGATATTCCCAGCGCATATCGCCAGCCCTTGACATATATTCAGTTGCTGTAGCTGATGATACGCGATTCATCTGTTCGACGCCCAATACAAGCATGACATCATACAGACCAGATGCGACCATTCCCCAAGCAGCCCTGAGACTTGCAGTACCTGTTGCACATGCAGATTCGACTCGCAGATGGGGTTTACCTTGCATACCAATGTAGTCCGCCATCAGAGCTGAACCAGCACCTTGACCACTGAATTGCGATGCAGCATACGAGAGAACACTAGCGTCTATCTTGTCCTGTGTGATGCCTTCATCAAAAATTGGTTTGTAGGCTTCAGCAGTAAGTTCTCGCATGGTTGCGTCGTATCTTTTACCGAATTTGCTATGACCGCCAGCGACCACAGCGACTCTTCTTGCCATTTCATATCCTCCGTAGTTTGAGCTCGTGTTGTACAAAACACAGCACTCTTACATATCTACATTGAGATGGACGTCAATCTAGTACGAGGTCTTAAGGTTAACTCTTTGATTTAGTTTCGAGACTTGTCTCAAATTAAGGCTGTTAAGTTTGAAAAAATAAGTCAGACCCGCAACCTGATGATTGCGGATCAAGAAAAATTACGTTTCTATTCGCCCTTGAACTTGGCCTGGCGCTTCTCAAAAATGGCAGCGATTCCTTCACCAAGATCTGAAGTCTTGAAACATTCTACAGCAGCTTCAACTTGGAACTCGAGGTTCTTCTCGTAGGTAGTTTCGAAAGCCATGTGAGTTGCCTGTTTTGCAAGCTTGAGAGCAAGTGGAGCATTCTGACCGAATTTCATGGCATACTTGATTGCCTCACTCTCGAGATCAGATGGACTGGTGACCTTACTTACAAGCCCATATTCCAATGATTCCTTGGCGGTCAGCTGAGCACCTGTGAGAACGAGTTCAAGTGCTTTTCCAAGACCGAGAATTCTTGCAATGCGCACACATCCACCCCAAGCAGGGATCAAACCTAGAGCCACTTCGGGAGTTCCAATCTTGGTATCCTCGTCACAGATTCTAATGTCACAAGCTAGAGCAATTTCTGTGCCACCACCAAGACATAATCCATGAATTGCTGCAATCACAGGTTTTGACATCTTAGCAATTTTATCAATAACGTCCTGACCTTGCCTAATCAAATCAGCAACTGGTTCTGTGTTAGTAAGAAAACCTTGTGCCATCTTCAAGTCTGCTCCTGTGCAGTAAACCTTTGGATGTGCAGTTCCAATTATTACAGAACGAATTTCAGGGTCATTTTCAGCCTCATCAAGTGCATCATTAAGATCAATAATAAACTGATCATTGATTGCGTTCATCGCATCAGGTCGGTTTAACTTAATGTATGCAATATTTTTAACAGGTGTTAGAAAAGTTCCCTTTTTCTCGTATAGCATTGTAGCATATTCGCCCATAGTGTATACACCTTTTGATAATGTACTCGGATTCTTCACACCTTGGTACCTCTTAAAAGCTATTACTATTCGAAGAAAAATACAATTTGTAAAAAGAATGGAGTGGCGGCCATGAGACCGCCTATCCGTATCGCTTATCCTAGCATTTTAGGAATGCTGTAGCAGTCACCATGCTCTTGATTGAGTTTAGTGAGCTCGTCACGAACCTTGTCCATACCGATATCTGCAGCCATTGCAAATGGACCCTTGGGGAAACTTGCTCCCAATACCATAGCGGGATCAATGTCATCCTTTGGGGCAATCTCAGTATCAACCAGAATCATAGCTTCTCGTATTGCCATAACTCCAATCCTTACAGAGAGCCATTCAAGATCAGCACCTTTAGCAGGTTCTGTTTCTCCACTAGCACCAGAATAGTCATAGAATCCTTTCTTGGCCTTTGTTCCAATTGCTCCGGACTCCACGAGATTCTTCAGAGTCTCTGGAGGTTTGAAACAATCGCCTAGTTCACGATAGAGTGTGCTCATTGCATTGTAAGCAATGTCTAAGCCAACAAAGTCACCAAGTGCGAAAGGCCCTGCAGGCATTCCGCCATGTATAGTCATTGCAGTGTCAATTTCTTCCTTTGTTGCAACACCTTGTTCGTAGAGTACAATTGCCTCTCGAAGAACAGGCATCAGCACCCTATTGACAATAAAGCCAGGACTATTTTTCGCTTGGACAGTTGTCTTACCCTGCTTCTTGCCTACTTTCACAGCACATGCAATTGTTTCAGGACTCGTCTTCTCGCCGAGGACAAGCTCGAGTAACTTCATTGCAGCAACTGGAGAAAAGTAGTGCATCCCTATGAATTTGTCAGGACGCTTGGTTGCACTTGCTAGCTCGTCAATACTCAATGATGAAGTATTGGTAGCTAGAATGCAGTGTGCAGGAGCAGCAGCATCAACTTTTCCAAAGACATCTTTCTTGACGTCCATGTTTTCGAAGATTGCTTCTATGACAAGATCTGCATCTTTGACACCTTCAGCAATATTGGTTCCAGACGAGATTCGGCCAATGAGTGCCTCGGCGTCTGACATTGATATCTTATTCTTATTGATACCAGTCATCACATCATTTCTGATGCGGTCCATTCCTGCATCAACAGCTTCCTGGTTGATATCAATCATATGAACTTCGAATCCATTCCAAGCTGAGATGTATACGATGCCCGAACCCATGAGTCCAGCACCGATTACGGCTATCTTGTTGATTTCCACGAATGGAACCTCCTAGATAGCACCCATCATTGCAGTCAATATCAGATTTGCAAGAGGATCGCTTTCGTGAGCGTTCCCGATGACCTCAAGACTTCCATCTTTCATGGTATCCTTGAATTTCACTTCACCAGTGAATATTCCAAGGAGTATTTCGGAGTTAGCCTTGTAGGTGACATCAGGACTTGGGTACGTTCCATCAAAAAGTGCCATCCAAGGAGCCTTCTTGTAGACAATGATGTACTGAGCTCCATGGTCAGGCGTAATCACCTGAAGGATCTTACCATCATAGGCTCCAACCCATTTCTTGACTGCTTCTTGAAGATCTTCCTTTTCCTTTACTTTACTTATCAAGAACTCGAAGAATTGTTGTAATTGTGACATCTTTATTCCTCCTTTGCTATCCAGTCATCGATCGCTTCAACCATGACTGATTCGATAGTAGTCGTCCAGAAGTTACCCTTACGTTTCTTCATGGTATCAAGGAATGCATCGTACTTGTCTCCATCCATGAGATGCACAATGCGACCCTTTCTGTCATTAATCAATGCCTGATGGTACATCTTCTTCAAGTTCCAATACTCATGTTCGATGTCACCTTCTTTCAGTCGGGGAAAGAAAGGCCATTCACCAGTGGGATGTTTACGGAATTTCTTTTCCCCAGAACGCCATTTTTTGACCTCTTCTCCTTGAGCTTCTTTGAACCCAGGTCTGAAAGGCCATTGAGGAACGTAACGGGCGCCCTTTATTCCATCATCGGTGACCTTACCACCGGACCATACTCCTGTATATACTCGTGCACCCTTGTTATCAACAAACTGCTGTATAACAACTTCAATTAGACCTTCGGGGGTCAATCCAGCTTCTTCAGCAAGTTTCTTCATATTCTCTAAGGTTTCGCCTTTAAATTCGACATCCATGCTATTTGTCCTCCTTGAATGCCATGCGTTTGTATGGTTTGCCCCAACGCTCTTCGTACATCAGACCTTCAAGTGGTGGTCTGCTAGGTCCTAAAGCTCGTGGAGACACACGTTGTCCTATACAGAATGCAGTGATTGGAACCCAAATCGGGGGAATTCCAAGCTTATCACGAATTAATTCTGCGTGACGGGGATCAGAGCAGACGAGTGCCTCGTATCCACAACCGTACCCAAGTTCAGTAGCTACCAACCACATATTTTGGATTGCCATACCACTTACAACGGATCCGAATAGTTCGTTTGGATACATATAACCTGCATCATGCCATGCTTCGCTTGCGCAGACGATTATTACTGCATCACTCTTTTCTGGATAGCGGAATAGTTCACCATCTCTAAGTCGGGCATATACTGCAGCCCGGTAGGGATCACCAATAAACCAATTCCGACCACTTGTGAGCTCAAATGGAGCCCCACCAAAAGCAGTCTGTGCCATCTCTTGAGCTATGTCAGCCAGGAACACTTTCATGTCCTGGTCATCACGGATCACCACAAAGCGCATCATCAGCATATTCTCCGGACTAGGAGCATGACGTGCTGCTTCGAGGATCATCTCAATATGTTCGTCAGGAATTTTCTCACCAGTGAACTCCCTAATGGAGCGTCGCTCTCGAATCCATCGCATAGACTGTAATTCCTTACCAGTCGCAGTGGTCTCTTGAGCATCACCAGCAGCCTCTGACTTTTCAGCATCTGAAGCCATTTGTATACCTCTAATTATTATTGATGTATTCGGCGAATACTTCTTGCCTGCATAAATGTATTACCTTGGAAGGATAGTGTTACATTTTGGTTTGATTTTGTAACAAAAGTGAACGATACCGCAATGCGCTCTGCATATTGTGCGGGTCACATCCTGAATATTGACCCAGTATTAGCCCAACTATACAAGATGACATATGGCGAATAGGAAACCTCTACTCTAGGGCGCACAAATTCCTCCCGGCAAATGTGCGTTCTATTAGTTCTATACTGGGAGCAGTCGTTGCTCCCTTTCCCATCTTTGGTGTGTCAACTAGAGTTTACGATTATTCTCCGATTGTTATCTTAACATCTACTGCGGACACGTCTTTGCCTTTTTCATAACCAAAAGCAGAATTGATGTCGAGTTCTACAATCTCCTCAAAATCAGTAACCAGTTGACTGATCTTGAGTATCGTATCCTGACGGCCAATAACTTTCAAAAATATCCCGATCCGCTCGAAGTAGTGAGCTTCGGTCTCCCCACTTACTCAATTTACCTAACCCCTATCAGATATTACTCAAAAATCATATCCAGATTCTGATTTGAGTACCGACTTGGTATTACTCACAACCATATTGATGTATTACAGAGAGCAATATCAGGAGATTACTCACTATGAAATTAGTCACGCTTCATATCCCCGAAACCTATGTTGAGGGGCTTGAACAACTTGTCGAAAGCAATCTTTACCCTAACAGGTCAGAAGCAATTCGAATTGCTATTCGCGATTTACTAAAAAGAGAGCTCTGGGGTCAGTAAGACGAAGATTCCCGAATACAAGGGAACTTCCATAGCTGATTCCATATCTCATCTATTTTACTTACTCTAATTGCCATCCTACGTTTGGAGTCATCCTTCAAGATGGATTTTACTTTTCACCACCACCATCTCTCTTCTCTCTCCTTTTGCTCTATCTCCGTGAGAAAAGGTTTAATGAAATCACCATATGGAGTAGTTGTGGTTGGTATGGGTATCGAGCGGTCTGTGAACAAATTTTTCCGTAGACTGGATGAAGCAATTGAATCCAAGCTTGATGGGGAAGAGGGAAACCTCTTACCATCGCTTAATGTGCTCAGGCATAAGGCACTCGATTCCCTCCGGGCAAACACTGGAAATGCTGATGGCTGGTCATGGATTGCGGAGTACATGATTCTTCATGTTGTTAGACGAACAATTGAGAGGACAATGGGTTTTGAGTTTGAAATTAGAGACCTTCAAGAAAGACCGTATGTTTTCATTGATCCTGACAAGCAATTCTCACTTGGAGCCAGTATTCCACTGTATCAACTTCTCAATGACTCATCTGATGAGTTTCTTAAACGAAAACCAGATATCTGCCTGCTTTATCGTGAGCGCTTCATCCTTTCTCTTGAGGTAAAAACCACGATTCCTAACGATGATGCTCTCAAGAGATCGCTGACAACCTTGACAGGTATACAGGAGCGTGGGTGGCAAAAGCCCCAGTCTCGTGCATTTTTTGTGACCTTTGGGCGGACACTTGAAGTAGCACCAGAAAAGATAGTCAAAGAGTATAGAGAGTTCTACGAGGCAAAAGGAAGATATGTGGGTCGTTTCAATCATACACTCCAAGATAGTGACTTGTTTAAAGAGATATACAAAGGCAGTAGAATGAAATTACTCAGTCTTGAGGAATGCTTGGGAAAAATAGAAACCCTGCTGAAGAAGCTCCCCAGTACCTAATCGTTAATATTGACCATTAAACATGATGAATCCTTCTAGCCCCATAGTTCTCTTTTCAAAAGATCACGAATTGCTATTCTTATCGCTTCTGAACGATTAGGGTATAACTTATGTTCTACGAGCTTTTCCAGACCGTCGCAATATTGTTCGGGCACATGAAGAGTGACTAATTTCATCTTGGTATTCACCGAGTATCTTGTGGGTAATACGAGGATATGTAGTTGAGTAATACCGGGTATATATAGTCACAGTCCGTGATTTTTCAAAGCAAGGTCTGAGGAGTACGTAGAATAACTGACTCCAAATCTCATCCATTTTCATTGCTAGTTGAGAATCTATAACTGACTCCAAATCTCATCCATTTTCTTTGCTAATATTGCCATTCTACGTTGAGAATCTTTCTTAGAGTCTTTGCTGTTTCCTAGTAAGCGAGTTGCCTGAATCGATACAATAACCTCTCCGTGGCTGAGGGCATGCTTTTCGGGTAATGGAAAACGTATCCATAGTGGCCCATAGAATTCCTGTACTTTCGTCTTCAAGTACTCAGTCCTGTATTTGAGATACGCTAGTTCATCCCCTTCCTCATAGTAAGTCTCTTGAACATCTTTTAACTCCACATAATCCATTACTTGCAACCAAGGTTCTGTCTTCCAGCATTCACCATAGGATAGCCTATGGCTTGTTTCGAATCCATAATTGCTTCTACCCACAACAAATAATCTTTGACTAGTCAAGATGAGGAAACCATGCCTACCAACAGTCTTGTTGTCAAGAAAAATCTCGCAAAGGTCATAATAGAGAGGTTCCTCGTTCTCTCTAAATACACCAACTTCTCTGAGAATATCAATTAGTATCATGTGGGGCTTGGCATGGATCGGATTTGGACAATGTGGATTTGTACTTATTCCAGTTTCTAGTTCCTGAGAGGTACTCGATGCACCAGCTGACGCTAGGATGTAACATAGATATATTATCTCATCACCATAACATTTACTCTGAGATTTCAACAATTTTACCGCTAGTCCTCGTAGAATCCCAATTTGAGTGTCAGTAAAAGAATAAGAATTCTTCAAGACCTCCTTGTATATCTTGTAGCAACCAAATTTTGGCGATTTGGTGCTCTCAGTAGTAGGAAGATACCACTTCAAAGCATGGTCCAATTTTTCGCAGAGATCGCAGTGATCTGCAACAAGAAGTAGTTCAAATACTTTGGTCAGGACCGTACTAGCTGGTGACTTCTTGGACCTAAGAGCCATCGTTCTGACGTTACGCCCTTCCTTCACATATGCTGGCTGCAATCAGGGCACCGATGACCAGGATCCACCCAGCCAAAATGTCTAAAGCAACCAAGACTAGTCCCAAAAAAATAGTGATCACTGCAAGCCAAAGAACTCTCCTATCACATCTCAAAATGTCATGTCCCCCGTTGGATAATCTGAATTCATAATTTAATCAAACATCTACTATAAGAATCTTTGCAAAAGGAGCGAGGCTTTCTGGCATGTTTTGAGGGGTAGGAATTCCTTCTTCTATCCCCTCTTTTTTTTCTTCATATAGATGAAATTTGGTTTTGAGAGGCCGAGCAATATGTCGAAGGACTCGAACGTCTGGTTGAAAACAACCTCTATCCTAACAGATCAGAGGCAATCAGAATTGCAATCCGTGACCTCTTGAAGAGAGAGCTTTGGGGTTAGTCAATTAATTTTGTATAGGATTCAGTTCAAATCAACATGCAAGATTGATTGAAAAGAGAATAGTTTGTGCCGGTCAATAGATGGCGCGCATGTCTAGTACAGCGTATCCATCAAAGAAAGCTTGATATCTATTCCTAATAGCATATATCAAGAGTGGCGGTCGCTAGAGACCCCGATTTAGGAGCGTGTTGAATATAGGGCATGATGCCTATGGGCTGAAACTGAATCCATCCACTAATGGAAATCAGTCCAATACACACGTTGTCAGAGGGTGTCCGTGTTATCGACAGTTTGGTGATGAAAAAGTCTGTCTTAACAATGACGACATCGTCCCAATCAATGCAATTTCTGTAGATCCTTCATTCTTCGAACAAATCAGCAATCTAGAAGAACTAGCAGAATACAAGAGTGACAAAGAAAGTATGTGCTATTTACTGATGTTCCTTGATAGAAGATGGGGTTCTTGTCATTGTATCAGTCAAGGACAGAAGATTGTCATTAACAAGAAAGTTGTAAAAAGCGCTGAGATTGATAGTGCATTGCAATTTGTTACAACTTCTGACAGGAATAGAGATGGAGTAGTTTGCTCAGATTGTTTGTACAAATACTTGCGAACATTGGGCGAGGCGTCGGAAGGATTTCTTTCGGATTCTGAAAGAGAAGAGATAGTAGGATCATATGTCAGAGACGTTTCAACTAGAATGGCTGCTGAATTAAGTGGATATTCGGCAAACGGTCATTCAGATGAGAAATATGAACAACACGTTCGATTGTATATCAAGAGATTAAATCAGACTCGCACTCAATGGGCTTCACTCACATTGAAGCTTAGAGAGAAGAACGGTGACAAAGTTCTGACAGAACTGGTGGACCATTATAGAGCCTTGTACAGACTCGAGGCTATCTTTCTGTTTCAGGTTCTTTCTTTAGACGATAATTCAGTTGAGAAAGACTCACTAGGAACTCTTCGATTTATGGTCGGAGTTTCAGAGAAGGTAATCCGACTCAGTGATATGATTAGGGAGAAAACCCACGATCTTCTTGAAAGAAAGGCAATGAATGAAGATCTCCAAAAGTCTTTTCGAAAACATGCCGAGAAACGAAAAGAAACTGAGTATAAATTCAGTAATCTTGTAAAGGTACTCAGTGAAATCAGTGCACAAACCAGTTCATGAGAAGTTCTAAATGGGTCTTGGCTATAATGGTAGGTGCTTAATGTAAGTTAGCACGTGATTTAAATAAGTTGGAGCAGAATATTGTGCTTGAAGAGCAAGAAGCATCCACAATCAAAATGGTACGTGGATGTCCATGTTTCAAAGTCTTTGGAGACGAAAAGCTCTGTGTTAATGATGACAGCGTTTTAGAAATCGAAGTCCTAGAGATTGATCCATCATTCTTCTCATTTCGTCCAGATAGAGAAAGCATGATAGAAGAACAAGCAAGTGAGGGGAATATCTGCTATGCAGCCATCTTTGTAAATTATCCTGACAATAAGGTATACTGTATTTCTCAGGGATGGGAACTAAGAATTCATGGAAAGGATGTTCCAGGCAATGATCTTGAGGATGCCTTACAATTCTTGTCGACCAAAGAAGCGAGAGCTAGTGCTGAGATATGCTCAGAATGTTTGTACAAATTCATCCTAACCTTAGGTGATACATTCGCTGACCTGATGACCAAGGAAGAGAAAACCGATGAAATCAAACGGTATGTTGACCAATTCTCACTCAAAATTGCAATCAAGCATAGCCAAATGGATAATATGATGGAGTCAATTGGAACTGAGGAGGATATTGAAAATGGTGTTGACCATTTTGGATTCTTGCGGAAGTATCTTGTTCAGCTTCTCGAACAACAACACTATTGGTCAGATCTAGAGCAATTGTTTTCTGAGGAAAATTCAGAGTTTTGGATACAAGATCTACTACGAAAACGTGAACGTCTTGCACGAATGGAATTTCAGTTCTATAGTCAAACACTGCAGCTCCGTGATATCAATGACTTTGCGCTTCTCATCAAGATGTTGCATTATATCCTAAGATCGTCTGATGAGATCCTTCTGTTGAATGAAGATATTCACAATGTGATTTGTTCTGACCGGTTTAAGGAAGTTGTACAGAGAGAGGAACTACTGTCGCCCTTAGCCTCGTATACAGAGAAGAGTAGGACAATAGAGCACAACTTCGGGAATATTCTACAGATTCTCACGAAGATGTGATCTCATCACAATCCCTCAGTGTAGAATCTAGGGTCGGATAGAATTTTTGTAATTAGCTCAAGTACCGATGGAGAGGTTTGATTCTCGTTCCATTCCTTTGTAAAATCCTTGTACATCTGCATTCCAGGCAAAACCGAGTCTGCAATCTCCTCAACTTCATCCTCCAAAATTTGAGGTCCAACTCCCAACCCAGGGCAGATTTCTTTCTTTGCACTTAAACCCCAGTTTCTTTGATCTTCTAACTCTGTGAAGACAAAGGGAAATGATTTGCATACCAACGGTCGAACAGGATGGATCATACAAAGATCTTCTTTCAAAAATACGCAATCCCCATTCTCCATTTTCTTAAGCGCCATGAAAGCGAGTCCACGTTCTGTAGCAACAGAAGAAATTCTCTCTAAACCTACGGGGGTTGTTGCACCATCAGACACAATGTAGAAATCTAAAGCTTTGAGCATATCTTCGGGACCTAATCCAAGGACGGCTGCTATCTTTACGATATCACTACCAGTCACTGTAACCAGTAGATATTCATCACGACAGCATGCACCACACTTAGTACATTCGAAATGTGGTAGGACACCATCTTCAGAATCCGTTCCTTGATTATCCGGGTTCAAAGTAGTTCACTCTACACCTGTAGGTACTCATCC
>JAEOSL010000153.1 GCA_016840385.1 Candidatus Thorarchaeota archaeon
TCCGATCTATTTCCATGAAGGGGGGGGTATGGCTAGGAGCTTCCATCATTCAATACCTGGTCCGGTTTCTCCTGGTCCAGTATCACATATGCAATCTCTCAGCCATTGTCCGCAAAACTTACAATATGGTGCAACTATCGGTTTAGCTGTTCCTTCCTCTACATTCCGCGTTTCCTCAGTCATCATTATACCCGTGCTAAGTGGCGGAGAGGGTTGAGGGAGTGGTGCAGTAGAGGGAGAAGGGAGACCTTCGGGCATTTCAACACTCTGAAATTTATCCAGATGTGAATCAAGTTCAGCTGATTCTTGTAGAGCATCATACAAATCAACTTTACATTGTGCGTGTAGTATCACCGTTCTTTGAGCTTCAGGAGAAACCTCTTTTCCACACATAGGACATTTGGGATAGATTATAGTCGGGCGACCTTCTGTATCAAACTCGTGATGTCCTTCCTCCGGTTCATGTTCGGGAATAGTCATGGATTTAATAGCGTCTTTCAACTGAAATAGATTATATCCCCAATTGACAGCTCTATTAGCTACCTCTATCTGATCCTCTACTTTAGCCAATCCACTGATTTGAAAAGCGTGTTCAATACCTAACTTACTGAGTAAGACATATTCTTGTACCAATGGAGGCAGAGACATCAAACGAACATATTTCCTTCCTTGTTGCGCGGATATGTGAGCTCTTGAGCTTGCTTCCTCTAATGTCATATCATGCTCTTTGACTAATGTCATGAGGACTTCCCCGATCTCTATCGGGTTATTCTTCCCAACCATCATGTTTTGGACCAGGTTGTTATAATATACATCCTCCAATGGTCTTTCTTGCACGACACACGGTACTTTAGGAATCTCAAGAAGCATAGCGACCATTAAACGGTTAGCTCCATTCACTACGTAGTATTTCCCCTCGTTGAAAATTACCGATAGTGGCTCAAGTATGCCTTTATCCTTGATACTAGCGACTAGCGACGCTTTTTCGTCTGCATCCCATACGCTAGTCATTCTTTTCTCAGGAATTAGAATCTCAGAAGTATCAAGCATGATCGATTTGAAGCTTGATTCTATCTGTTCGGGTTCTTCGGTTTCTGGTTGTTCGGGTTCTTCGGTCATGTATAGTGACTATATGCACATACATATAACTTACGTGGTCTGCATATCGTGAGCTGCACGTCTCTTTAGTTCTGCCATCCAACTAACGCTTATCGCATCATAATCCCTTGTTGGAATCCAGCCTTTTCTTTCGAGTCCGATCCAGCGACCAAATTTATCTTGATACTTGATAGAAACTCCGCACCATTGAAGGTTAGGATTCTGGATACTCTGAGATAGATTATTCTCAGCCATGAAAAACACCTATTCTTGAAAGATACGTTCTCCACCTTTGTTTGGTTTTGTGATTCCTTCAAAGTCATCTTCCTTCAAAGCGAGTTCTACAGCATTATCCAGCTCTTCCAGGTCTACAATATCTTCCGCAGTTGGCTCAATCAGATCAGATTCAATCTTATCTTCTGAAAGCTGTTCTTGTGCCCGAGTAAGCTTATCTTCTATCGAGTCAAGCACGACCTCAGCGTTAGTTATCTTATCCCTGATTCTTCGTAGTGAATCAGCTGTGGCTTTAATGGAGCTCTTAACAACTTCAAGCTCGTTAGTTAGTTCTGTATTATTCTTAGACATTAGGTTTACACCTGCCCATTACTATCAGCTAGTTGCTATTATGTCTTATTGTAAGCAAAAGGCGACGGTGAGAGTCTGAACCCACCGTCTAGGAGATACGAACAAAGCTGTTGTTTACTGGGTGAAGCGCGGATTCATCACCCACCCAAAGGGTCGCCGTGAGACCTTGCGGCACAACCCGCGCTTCGATTGGACTTAGTCTTATCGACATGTCCATGAGTAGACATACACCCAATTCATACTTAAACTTGCTGTCACACATCTGATTTTTCTTAATTATTCCAGATAATACACTTAATTATTCTTTTGCCATATTCGCATCATCCGCATAGGGTCACGGGCAAGAAGTACATATCGAATGAATTTAGCTGCATACAGTATGTTTCATTGAGGTTTACAGGGGGTCAAATCGCATAGATACTGTATCAGACGTCTAAATTTAGCTGAAAATAGGGCGTTTTTGGTGCTTTCTATATATATGAGATACGGTAAATAACAATACATTTAAGCTTAAGATACTGTATCCTTCAATATGCCAAGAGCTAAGAAATACGCATTAATCAAAGGAGACCCTTACACAGTTTGGATAGACGGGATTAAGACCGTCAAGTATTGTTATTCGAAATGTGGCAAGTGTAAACGGGTTTGTCAAGTTGCAACCGTTGACGATACAACCGAAGGAAAGCGCACCAGGGTAAAAGTAGCATATTTTTGCAAGCGTTGTAAGATCGTTTACCCCTTCAAGAAGAAAGAGATATTCACATCTTAACCAGTATCGAGCTTCCACATCTCAACGTGAATCATTGCCAAAACGTGATTAGCCCTTTTTCTCCAATAGTCAGATTTGGAATTATCCCTTACAGATTGCCAAAAATCACAAAGCGCAATATAGTGCTTTATCTTTTGTTCAGCTGTCCAATGTCTAGTTATTGAGCCACCGGAAGACGTCATTCGATAATTCCCTGATGGATTCGCAAATGATAAAGTAATATATCATATTCATTCTGAGGAAAAGCTAATAGTCGCTCTAAGTTCTTTGGGTCTCCGTAAGGCCCTCTAGGTGGTAATTTATCTAGTGTTGTGTAGAAGTCCTCATATGCCTTCTTTAGCTCAGGACTCATAGGTTTGATTTTCATTTCCTTAGCTGACTCTAATTCGTTAACTCGTTCTTCCAATCTTGCCAAAGCATCCAGAAAATACAAACACCGATTTAGTATTACGATCCGTAGAGTATCGAACGAATCCAGTAAATCGTAGTGTAATGTGACCCGATAACCGTAAGATGCAGAACAGAACTTACAAACATCCTTATTGTTAGTCAATGGTTTTCCCATTTATAGCACACCTCAAGAATTGCTTTTGCTAATTCTGAATCAGGATTAATTTCAATTACCTTTTCACAGAGTAAGCGTATTTCGTTTAGTTTCTCAATTGCTGTTTTCATTCAATCACCCCTTACCCTTTCTTGTGTAAAGCAGTATAGCATTACACGACATACACTGAATTACAACAGCAATATCCTGAATTTGCACAATAGCAAGTTCCGAAGTTGTGTCATCCCGCCCGCAAGCAGGACAGATTATTGTATCATCAGTCATTCGATCACTTCTCCTTGAATCCGTCACAGTTCTCTAACCATGTTGGCGAGAAATCCCACGGCCAGTTGAACCAACCATTCTTAATACCGTGTTCATCAGCGCGAATATTCAGTTTCTTTGATACTTCAGCAATTGCAGCATTTCCGCGTACTCCCATCACGGCGGCCATTAAACCCATTGAACCTTTACCGTGTAATCCTTCGGTCACTGGATGGTGACAACTCTTATGAGCCGTAAAGCCCTTTCTGCAATGTTTGCAGTTCCAACATTCAATTTTCGCCTTCCTATGAAAGTCAGTTTCTTTTATTTCCATTTCTTCACGATCCATTATCTAAGAGAACGTATTCAAGGGTTTTAAATATGCGCATGTGCATACTAAGAATAGGAGAGATGAACCAAGGAGCTAAGAATATGTCTTCCCCGCGCTCATCAATTGAGTCATTCATTGTTCGCCTTACGGAGACGACAAGCTAATGACTCAGATTATCTGAGAGATACTTTTTTTGTGTGTGACGATCCAGGGGATAATGTAACTTTTTCCGGGCTTTATTCGATTTATCGGTGTGTGTGTGTGTGTGTGACAAACTCTTATATGCACATATGCGCATAGCAGAGATTAGGAGAAATGAATCAATGACAGATTTTGAAATAGAACTTAACATACTTATGACAAGAGTAAACAATATTGAAACACCGGACTCTGTAAAGAAGTCTGAGGCAATACGATCCCTTATGAAAGCACAACGTCTAATCAGTGAGTTGTAGATTGAACAGGAGAAATGATACAAAATGACAACACATAGAGAATGGATAAATAAATTGCTAGATTTGCTTTTCGAGTCATACCCCGCTATGGTTGACCAGGCACTTTACCAAAGAGGATATGAGAAAATCAAGTCTGAATAAAGGAGAAATGAAACAATGAGCGATATTGAGACCTGTGGAACTTGTGGGCATTGGAAAGCCTGGAATGATAACAGCTATATTGGAAATTGCTTTCAGTTTTGGATGAAATTAACAAGAGCTAATTATCAGACCGCTTGCACCAAGCACCAGGTAAAGGAGTAATGAAGAATGTGTGAATTAGCACTTGAAAAGAAGAATCTGATACTAGCTTGTGTTTTGGATGAGATACACCGGACTTATCCACTCAAGCATATAGGTGAAGTAGCCACAGCTGAAGAGATAGAGACTTTGTACTATCATCTTAAGGCATTGTGGGAATTATGAATAGCAAGGAGAAATAAAACTGTGACAATAACAGAGAAAGAGATCAAGGAATTGATACGTGAAAGATTAGGACAGATAATCATTCTATCTGATTATTTATCAGAAAGAGGGAATTATCACAAGTCCTATGTGGATGAGAAATCAAAAGGGATGCCAGTACTTGACAAGATGAATAAGCGTCATTTCAATGTGATATCGGATTACCTGGAGAATGAATACGGGGTCGATGTCAGTGATTGGCCCTGGTAAGATGAAAGGAATATGATTGTAGATGTATTCAAAGAACCTAATCGAAAGGTAATTGCGAAATGCCGAGCCTGTGGATTCGAGATACACGGACCATTAATCCGAGTTATGACATACGTAGGATTCCCTTGTGATAAATGCGGTGCTTTTGGAATATGGGTTGTTTTTGATGCAAATACGGAGAAATGAACAATGTCAAGCGTAGCAACTAACGTTAGGCGATTAATCGCCAAGTTGAAGGAATCCCCCGACAAGACCTTAACGGTCCAAGGGGCAATATTAGCGTTACAGTGGAGTGACACGAAGGTTAGAAATTACTTTCGCGCTGTGACAGAACGATACCCCGATAGATTTGTGAAAGTCGCTTCGGGTGGAATCAAATTTATAGGAGATAAAGACTAATGAGCGATGAAGACAAATTATATCACCCAAACACACTAAGAAGGATTGAACAACTAGAGAATACTGTTGTAGCACAAAGTACACAGATTAAAGAGCTTGAGGAAACTCGATTCACTGATGCTCAATTGGAAGTAATCAGTCCAATGCTAACGCGGATTGAGACCCTGGAAGATCTGGAAAAACAACAGGATAATAGGATAGATGAATGGATAGACAATTATCAGACATTGTTTGATAAGAGCAAACAAATACACAAAGAGATTAGAGAATCAATTCGCATACTTGACGAAGGACAAAGCGATCTTCGTTCTAATCAGAAGGATTTTGTCAAGTTATTCAATAATCTATTTGCGTTCTTCGTTGGTTACTTTGGTGACAAAATCAATGAAGCATCATTAGAGTATTTCAAAAGCTTAATAGATATTATAGGCTGTATCAATGCGTAGTGATCGTATGACGGATGTAACAAAGCTTGCAGGTTTGGACCGTACAAAGGCTGAACAAAAGAACAGAACTTCGAGAATGAAGATTAAACCGGATAAGACTCTTGAGGAAGTGAGGAAGAAACAACGGACTGTCTTTTCTAAGCGTAGGTTATTGAGCAAGAAACACCAACTAGAACAACTCAAGAAGACAAAGCAACTACAAATAGACGACTTCTTTTAGTATAATGGGCTCTTTGGGGCCCAATCTCTTTTTATGGGTACAGTATCACAACACTTATATTAATACAGGTACAGTATTATATATGAGTTCTTTATCGAAGCACGAGCAAATGGTCGAAATGTTTGAATATTCCCTGAGTTTGTTAGAAAAGCAATACAAGTTCCCAGCTACTTACACAGTAAACGCCGGATGGGTCACAATTGTATTTGGCACTCTCTACACTATCAAGAAGCGCGGTTATGCTGCTGCAATCGCAGAACTTGATAAGTTACTAACTTCACTTTGGACTTGAAGCCCCTTTGGGGGTTTCCTCTCTTTTTTTCTCGTCCTTGGGCAATTGCCTGAGCAATACCTTCCTCAATCGAATATATCTTTCGTCTAAATCGCTCATTGTCATTCAGTCCTAGATTTTGATGTTTTCCTCTTTAGCCCATTCTTCTAAGTTAAGTAAATATTTCTCTTGTTTCTTGGTCCACATATCCCCGATACGCTTCTTTAATGCACGATTGTATTTGATGCTACCTCGAATCCAATTATGCCCAGCTTCGGGGGTCTTGGTCATTTCGACATTTGCTCTAAAATTTGTCATTATGATGTCAACTTCCGTTTAGCTAATTCATGTTCAACTAATAGGTTAACCTTACGTTCATCCTTGATAAC
>JAEOSL010000064.1 GCA_016840385.1 Candidatus Thorarchaeota archaeon
AGGTCCAGTGGGAATTGTACGACGTAGAGTTGCCCGTGTTCGGTGGAATCCTAAGAACCAGTGGAACACAGTGGACCCAGTGTACGGGTGTGTGGGCGCGCTCACGAACATGGATGAGGAAACTGGGGAGTTCTACGGTTGTCCGTGGGGGTGCTATGCTCTCTTCTCCTTCAAGAAACTAAAGGCTGACTTCTCTACTCCAGTCCCTCAGATAATCAATGAGAAGGTGCTGAAGGATGACTTTCGTCGTGCTCGTAAACGGACCCGAAGGAGCTGGGTACGGAACGGGGTCATTGGAGACCCTAGTCTTTCATGGGAAACCACTATCGACCTGTGTGACATTGAGCATCGGATGGATCTAACTCCTGTGGTTTTCACTCGTCAGTGGCTTGACCCTAGCAGGTCTCAGGTGAAGGAGATGGTGGACTATGATGTGCTTCTGCATCTCTCTGTGTGCGCTCTTGACTCCGATGAGTTCCTTTCTCCACGTGATGAGTTGGTTCGTTCCTTCCTTCGACATGGGGGAAGGGTTGTGCTGAGGAACGTTACTTTTCACTTCGATGATACTACCGAGGAAGGTCTGCGGTTGTGGGAGAAACAGGACAGACTGATGCTTGGGGACTTTGGCGTGTTCGGGGATCAACGACCTGAAGTTCTTGAGAATCCTGCGCGGTTGATTCGGGGAAAGAAGCAGCGGAATCCCACCTGGAAGGTTGTAGGTGACTGGGCGTACTTCAAGGCTCCCACTACGAAGGACCACAAGTTCTCACCTCACAATCACAACTGGACTGCGGGTGTTTTGTATGCTCAACCAGCGTGTTGGATGGGATGCAGACAGTGTCCTGTGCAGTGTTTGACGAAGGACCGACAAGCAACCCTTGACCAATTCTAACCTGTGCACTTTATACTCATTATTGATAGAAAATAACATCATTTGATTAAAACAACAATACGTATATAGAAGGTCAACTTGAAAATGAATTGAGTTATTTCAGAGGATCATCTGAAAAAAGCAAAGACAGAGAATCATAGAAAACTAAGGAATTATGGCTTAATCTGGTACCCCTATCACCTCAGATGTTAGTTCTGTTCTCTATGAGTATCTTTCTTTTTGCAAACTGTCATAATAATATGCAATAAATCTTTTATACTTAAACGAACAGAGGAATTGTTGGTGGACTCTGTTATGAGTTTTTGGTGGGAGGAGAAACCTAAAAAAAGAACTTTGGGAATAAGGGATAAGCAGATTCTCTGGGAGAGAGCGGGACATAAATGTGAGGCGTGCGGAAAGGAAATCACTTATCCTGAAATGCAAGCTGGGCACAAGATTGCAGCGTCTAAAGGGGGGGATGCAACATTAAGAAATTGTGTAAGCCTCTGCTACAAATGCAACAAACTACAAGGAACTGATAGCTGGAAGACATTTCTAAGAAAATTGGGGAAGCAAGGAAGTGTTTCATCAAAATCTAGAGTTAAACAAACTCTAAAAGAATTAACACTACCCAAACTAAAGTTTTTGGCGAAAAAACACAAAATTAAGGTAAAAGGGAGAATAGAAGAAGGATTGTTCGAAGATCGCAAATTACCCCCCACTAAGGCTCAATACGTGACTGCGCTCGCAAAAAAACTTACTGAAAAAGATATAGAATCTGACTTGAAGGAATTTAAGCCAAAACCGAAAAAGAAAAGAAAAAAGAGCAGCAATCCATTCTGGTAATTCTCTATTTACGTCTAATACTCTTTGTAATCATTAATCTTGGTTTCAAGCTATCATCATTCTACCTTTCTAAGAAGCAAGGTGAGAGATCATCTTCGATTCTTGAAGCCATTGAGCATGCAGAAAGAAATGTTCATCCTCCCTTTGAATAGAACATTTCGTTTCATAACTAAGACAATCGCAATCAGAGTGATTACTCCTGCTGCAAGTAACGGAATAATGATCGGTAACGAATTTGAAACAAAGACCTGAATTTCAAGTTGGTCTGAGTTACCTACATGGTCTTCTGCATATACTGTAATATTATGAGAACCGTCAGGATATTCTGTTGTATCCCATCGATACAGTACGAAACCCAATGTTAACTCTGCCTTCTTCACAGAGTCGATCCAGATACTGATGTTTACTTGACCTTCAATTTTGGTTTATGATGTTTTATGAATCATTCTACGAATTGAATAGATTATTATCGAATTATAACCTCGGTTTCAATGATTAGAATAAATACATAATGCGTTAGTGTACTCATAAGGGAATACACATGCAACGTTACAATCAAGATATTCGCAGAATACTCATCACAGTCGTAGTTATTGCGGCACTTCTTGCTTCAATGTTTATAATTGCAGCGGTGTTTTCAGAACAACCGCAAATTATTGATGAGGAGCCTGATGATTATGTACATTGGACGGGTCTTCCTACTGCTCCCTTAACTATCATTATCGATAGTGGTGCACAGGGTACTCAGATTATTGGTAATCTCGAATTTGGATTTCTAAACAACACTATTGATTTTCCTATTGGTGTCTATGAAGATTGGCTACAGATACATAATGGGTTTAACAAGACCGATGCGATTGGATTAGGTTATGATGCACTCCGATACTATTCTTTTGCTTATCTCGGTGAAACAAGATTGTATGATGGATGGACAAACAGAACTTCAGGCACATGGGCAAGTTCTGATTCAGTAGAATGGAGTCCAATGTCGAAATCTGGAATGCATATGGGAAGTATCCATGAAAGTGACTTGGACAATTTGACAATGGCTGGATTTGTTCTTGAGTATGAATCACTTAAAGTATATTTCAAGGATGGAACAAATGTTGTCTGTGGTCCAACCAATCTTACACTTGGAGTAAATTTTACTCTAGTCGATGATGAATGGAATGTTGAATATATCTTTGAAGCATCATCAATGGATGACATCCTATTTGGAACAGACTCTGTGACAATTCAATTCACACAAGAAATTCAACCAGCTGATGATGATGATATTGACACCAATACTCCTGACATGGTGGAAAGAATGATCATTCTTCCAGGTATCGCGATACCAATTATCTTGGGTGTAGTCATTATTGGTGTGATCCTTGTTACAGGTCGGCAGCAACGGATGGATAGGGAGTAGATGTGGAAAATGTCAGATACGATTGATGACAAACAAATAGCCGAATTGCTCAAAGGTAAGACCATGAAGGTGTATGCATTACTTTTAACCCAGGATTCCATGAGGATGCGAGATATTCAACACACCCTAGGTTTCTCAAGTCCAAGCTTAGTCATCCATCATCTCACAAAACTCATGGATGCGGATTTAGTCAAAAAAGATGCGCATGGAGATTATTCCATCAAGAAAGATGTGCGAGTGGGTTCTCTCACACTATTTGTTCAGGTGGGCAGACACTTTCTACCTCGCTTTGTATTCCTGGCTTCTTTACTGATCTGTATCCTTGTGCCTTATGTGATGTTTTTCATGTCAATACCACCAGATGGGAAGGACATCCTATTCTTGACAGTGGTGCTATCTACGATAATTTTCCTGCTCTATGAAGCATACCGAATGTGGTTCCTAAATCCGATATAAACTAAGAATATAGATAATTTGCTTAGGAGGAATTCAGTAGTGTTTCTCATACTGGATTCCTTTCTTCATTTAAGTTGATTTCCTCTTCCAAAGGATTGCCCCGCTTCTGACAACTTGTCTTGCCTAAACAGAGTAACCCCATAGTTGAGCAACGCATCTACTGAGTCGGGTCAATAATTCCCAGATTATACTTTCCATGTAGTGTTCAAGTTGATATTTACCAATCTACTAGGTTTGTTTTCCCAGCTGCCTGTCCATTCTTTCGTGAATAATCCCTTGGATCGTTTCTTGACAGAAAGGAGCAACACATCCTTGCGTTTCAATAGGATGCTTCTATCAGATGTTCTGAAACTAATAGCACCTTCATTCTCATTTACCTTGTATCTTATATTCCACATGACTCCCTTGTTCTTTCCCAATCCTCTCTTGTCACGACTCACGACCACAACACACAGAACAATAAAAACACCCTCATGCCACTTTCCTTGGCATTTAGTTTTTTCACATTTCCATTCTGACTGACCTAATTGTATATTGACATCATACATAACGTTTCCACAATAAGCACATACGACGTTTCTTGACAAGCCATCATCCTTTGACACTATAATCACTCCACTCTAAACCCTAACGAAATCATTAGGTTAAGTCCATATAAATTTGCCAATGGTAGTTGAATTCAAACGTTCATGCACACATGTACTAACGTCTGTATCCAGAAATCATATCAGATTCCCTTTTCCAAATGATTTTGTGTGGTTAGAATGATTGAAAGCGTCGAAAAGATCATCAATGGATTTGAACTGCTGATCTCTGATTTGGAGAATGATATCTCGTGGTTCGAAAGTCAATTACCCCAATTCGAAGAGAATAGCTTTGCTTTTGTCCATAAACATGCTGTTGTTGCTCGTGACCAACTGAGAAACTACAACGATTGGTCTGATGACATAATCATACAGATATTTGTTGAGTATCGAGAAAGATTGACGATGGTTGTGGTGTCGGCATTCATCTTCAGCCTTTCAGCTATTGAATACTCCCTGAAATCGTTTATCAGAAAATCAGTTGATGGGCCGCTAGTCGATTGGCTAAGTATGAGAAGAGAAAAGGCGGAGGAAGGAGGAAATGTTTTCAGGATGTATCTCAGGAGTATAATGATTGAGTCCGAAAAGAAACATCTGATAGACAAATCTAATCTCGACAGCTGGAAAGGTATGATCGAACTAAGGAATGCTATCATGCACAACAATGCCATCTTTGATGAATATACTTCTTTCAAAATTGGTGATATGACTTTTGAAGCAGAAGCTGGAAATATGGTGAGGTATCCAATGAGCGACCGTCCCAAAATCATCAAAGTTCTTGTTTCACTAACCAGAAATTGGATTGAAGCTTATTTGAAGACGCACACAATCTAAAAGAGTGTATCACTAGAGCCGCCAATAATAAGAAGGTTCTAATCGTGAATCTATATATTTAGCAAGATATTAGAATAAATGGATCGTGGAAACAATGGAGATAGATTTAGTCTAGATATGCTCTGCGTTATTGGACCGGCTCATCTGTCTGGTCTGGACTACCCTTTTCAGGTACAGGCTGCTTATGGACTCTCCACTGAATTGCGAACATAATGGTTGTAAGAATTATCCCAGAGGGGATGTAATACACAAAAACAAAGATGACGAACTGAAACGGCGAAAGTGTAAACAGGTTTGTTACAACTGGGTAGGATATCACATGTATAAAGAACAGGACAAGAATTGGCCTCCCAAATCGACGGAACCACCCTCCGCTCGCTGCATCTCTCGCGTTAAATGAGGTAAGCCAACTCTCAGCTCTCTTTGTACTATCTTGCTGGAACCATAATAGCCCTTTCGAATATCCATATGCCAAGAAGACAATCAAGAAACCAATAAACGCTAGAACGGACAAAACAGGGTCAAAGCTACTTGTTTGCACGATTATCCCTCTCCTCTAAACACATATGTATGCACTATTGGTTTTATACTTTTTCAGATTTTGAAGATGGGGAGTTCTACGAATTGAATAGGAATCCCTATTTTTACAACCCACACGATTACGAAAATACAACTACCCCAACTGATCTAGAACCAACCAGACAACAACACCGGAAATATACTGGCCAATAGCAATCAGCACAGCACTAATCTCAGGGACAGGAATTGTTATTGTATTCTATGCTGTAGTAAGATATCAGAACCGTAGGAGTTAGTGTAAACCACTATTCTCAGAAACATCGTCATACTTTGGGTGAATGACAGAAATTCAAAAAAGTTAAATCAAAAAACTCCATTCTATCAATGTAAATAGAGGTTCAGGTGTAGGAGATTGAGGAGTCGTCTTTATGCAACAGCTATGCTTGCAATAGTGGCTATAGTAATCAGCTCGTATTCGAATGTTCTAATCGTTAGTTCATGGTCAGCATCGGATCCAATGCAAAGAGGACCATATGTTGATGAGGTTATCTTCAAGGTGATTGAAAACACAGATCAGAGGGCTCTTGCTCTTCAAGCTGGTGATATTGAAATTGCCTATGTTTTAAGTGACCGAGACCATCTCCAAATATTGGAGTCAGACCCAGATATCGACATATACAGAGGCTCAAGAAACCATTACGGATTTATTACCATCAACTGTCGTGATTATCCATTAAATATCAGTGGTCTCCGACGAGCCTTTGCTTTTGCCTTTGACAAGACGAGAGCTGCCGAGGACCTCCTTGCCGGGGAGTCGATTGACCATGATTCGCTTGTCCCTCCAATAAGTGGTTGGTGTGTAGAGGATGAGTTTGAGTGGCACTACTATACAAACCAGTCAGATATCGGGAACCAACTTTTGGATGAACTTGGTTTCAATATTGACAGTACAACAGGATATCGTCTTGCACCAAACGGAGAAGAATTTGAAATTAGATTCTCTGATTATGGTTCGAGTTGGTCGTACAGAGTTGCCCGGATAGCAGTTGATGCTTTGCACTCCTTACACATTGATGCTTCTAGTGAATATCGCCAGGATTCATTCTTAGACCAACATGGAGAGTATGATATGGTCTACAATTTCAAGTATAACTATGATAATGACGTTGACTGGCTAGCTTACGAATATTGGTCTGAGTATGCTGATGAACCGTATCAGAACCCAACAAATTTTGCTAACGAAACATACGACAGCTGGCGAAACCAACTCCTCTACGGTGCAACCTACGAGGAAGTCCTTGAGGCTGCATCTGAGATGCAAAAAATCCTCCATTATAATGTACCACGATTAGTAGTCCATACAAGCATCTCCACCCAAGCATATAGGAACGATCAATTTGAGGGTCATGTTGAGGATCGTAGTAGACACATCTCAGGTCCTTGGACCTTGAGGAATATCCACAAAATTGACGGGACCTTTGGCGGCACGGTCCCAGTCGCACTGGTTCGTGAACCAGATTCATTCAATATTTTTGTCACAAATTCTCCATATTCCAAGACAATTCTTGAGAATCTTTGGCCTTCATTGTATGACTATGGACCTGATATGCAACCAGTTCCAAATCTAGCTGCAAGTATGGTGATTGAAACACATACCGATAATCCTAGTATCCCCGAAGGTCATAAAAGATACACCTTTGATATTATTCAGAATGCAACTTGGAGTGATGGAACACCACTAACTGCAGAGGATGTCGCATTTAGCTTCAACTATGATGTCGAGAGAATCTATAATGATACATTTGTTGCACCTTCATTTGTTGGAGAGATAGCTGCTGCTTATTCACCAACTCCATATCAAGCTGTAATCGAGTGTAATACTGAATCTTACTGGCACTTTAGCAATGTTGGATTTCACTACATTATACCAAAACATATGTTCAATAATGCTACAGGAATCGGATACGATGATTGGTTAGATTGGAATCCATTCTTAGATCCGAGTGAACCATATACACACTGCGGTCCTTTCGTCTTCTCGGATTTTGAGATTGGAGAATACTACAGGATAGAGAGAAATCCTCTTTTCTATTATTCCGCGGACCCGAGTGATAGTTCCACCACTACAACCAATACTACCACGAGCTTACCAAATACCACATCTCCATCAGATATCAATTATGGTCCTTTAACGATTTGGCTAACAGCTGGGTTCACTGCAGCCATTCTGATAGTAACTGTCGAAATTTCTCGAAGGAGAACTGGTGCTCAGGACTAGAAAATCTTAGGTTCGTCCCATTCGCCCATTCGGATTGAGCCAAGAAAGAGTTCGAAGAAGTCGGACCCGAAGTGATACACCGCTGTATCTAGTATACACTCAGTTTAACGAAGGGTCTACTGAGCAAGAAACAAGTCTAACTACCACTTGTGGCTCCATTGAGTCTCTTGTTTACCGTACAGGAATGACTCTCAGAGTCAAATATTGAAACCGCTTCTTGGAATCATTTCTGATGAATCCTTTTCTGATATATGTTGAACACTGAAACTATCACAAAGGGGAGTGCCAACACAATTCCAGGATAGATGAAAGAGAAACGAGGAAGAGCTATTCCCCAAATCCGATGAGTAATTGATTCATTATTCGAATGAGTCGCAACAAATCCATATATTCCGGGTTCTGGAAAATCAAGCCAGCCCTCATATTCCTCGACATCCTCCATCGCAAACAGTGGTTCAATACCAATCATTGTCCCGGATTCAAGCACTTGAATCACATCATCAGATTCAAGAAAATATATCGAGAATGGGCTATTTCCCTCTCTAGTTGAAGTTACAAAATATATATCATCAGTAACAAGAAAGTAGTTTCCCTCATAATTTCCTGATTCTATACGTGCCCCACCAGAAATTCCTGCGGGAAAGAGAAACGACATGGCGACTAGACTTATTCCTATCACAAACAGCAACCTGAAAAATAGTTCGACATATCTCATGGTGCTATGCCTCCACCTTCTTGAAGCGCATAATTGCAGACAAGATGAATACTACAACCATCACTGACATAACTCCGATAGTGAACAGAACATCACCCAGCATCGGAGCAGTTTCTCCCCCACGGAGATACTGAGAAAACATGTATATTGGGTTCATGATCCACGAGATGACTCTTAGACTCGCGGACGCAGACGAAAATATCAGAAGGCTGTACCATACCGCAACTCCACCAACTGCTGTAGCCATCGTTCGTTTCGTCACGATTGCTAACAGATTAATTGAGGTGATTACCAGAATTATCGCCAAGTAGAATATTCCGAAATAGCTTAAGAATGCTCCAATGTCAATGGCTGCTGGGACCATCAAGAATTGAGCCAAGAGAACTGACAACGTGGAGATACCTCCAATGATGAGGAGCGGTACAAGAATTCTCATCAATAGGAGATGTGTCCGTTCTACTGGATACGACAGCAAGGTTCGAAGTGAACCATCTTCGAAAGAACGTGCTGTGGTAAAAGCAACGATGAGTGGCATGATGAACATGATTACAACCCATAACTGTTCCAGACTGCTTACTAGAGTGGTCGTAGATATTGAATTCATAAACGAATTGAAATAATCTATCTGAGCAGTCCCATTCCATGTTGGTCCAGGCCTTATGTCAAAATTGAGCGAATAGGTTGCCCAGTTATATGTGGCAGAAAATGCAATGTAGAGGAAGAAGACTGTGATAAACTCAACAAGAGGAGAGCGATAGGAATGTCGGAATTCTAATCGTGTGACATCTAACCATTCCCTTTTTCTTTTATTGCTCATTTTTCATTATCTCCTTGTAAGCATCCTCAAGTGTATTGGCCTGCTCTATAGCATAGATGGTAATTCCAAGCTGCTGTGCCATTACATCCAGCTTCTCTTTCACAGAAGGGAGGGTAATATCCCTGACCGATATGGACACAGTGTTTGCTCCACTCACAACACAAGAGGTGATGAAGTCTGAAGATTGGATTATCTCGTAAAGCTGTTTCGGGTCCGAACAAAGGACTTTGAGAGATCGTTGTGTTCGTCTTTGAATAATGTCCCGCACACTACCCTCTTCTATGACCTTACCCTCTTTGATGAAAGCAACATTATGGCAAGCTTTCTCTAGTTCAGATAGAATGTGTGAAGCTATGAAGAAAGACACTCCTAAGTCAAGATTCAGGTCTACAATGAGTTTGATAATCTCATCCCTTCCCACGACATCAAGATTCGAGGTAGGTTCGTCTAGGAACACGAGTTCAGGACTACCAATCAACGCCTGTGCTATTCCTAAGCGCTGATACATACCTGCTGACAGATTCATGATCTTTCGGTCGTGCGCATCTTCGAGACCGACTGTTGCCAGTAACTCTTTCGGATCACTCTGACTTCTGTAGATCTGTTCTACACACTGTAAGTAATCCAATGTCGAAATTGTCGGTGAGAATGATGGTCGTTCATGCAATACTCCAATCCGTCGACGAATGTCTAGACTGTGAGTGCGAACATCCATTCCCAAAACCTTTGCTTGTCCCGCATCTGCATGAATGAGTCCGAGCAATACACGAATGAGAGTGGTCTTCCCAGCACCATTTGGTCCAATGAGTCCAAAGATACCCGGTTCTATATCTAGGGTGAATTCTTTGAGTGCTTCGACCTTTCCAAACTTCTTTGAGAGTTCAGATACAGAAACTACGCTGTCCGAGGACATCAAACTACCCTCCACTTCTATTGTTTCACTGACATTCTTACTTAATATTATTGATTTCAAAATGATTGAGGATGTTGTCCATTGGAATCGCTTGGTTGAGGTTCTTCTACTACTATACACCCTGACATCAGATTGCAGTTTCCAGTCTTGGAAGAGGATAAGATAGTCAGAAATCAAAATCGTGAGATCCAACCTGCATCTTGCTGGATAAGACCTCTCCTTTCCATGGTCCTCGTATCTCAATCAGATTCAAGATTCTATATCCCTTTTTCATGAGGAATGCGATAATAGCATCATTGTTAGGATTAATCCAGTGATAGACAGTATCTCCACCAAGACTTTTTGCTAGACTCTCAGCCTTGGTGTGCAGCTTTGATGCTATACCTTTACGTCGGTAGGTCGGAGCCACATAGAGAGATTCAGCCCATACTACATCTTCGTCAACACGACATATTAGATATCCAGAAATTGTTCGAGCGTCAGTAGCTACGAATATTGGAAATTCCTTGTCAAGATAAGCATGCAGTTCTTCCTTTGCAGATACAAGATCTGGTTTCACCTCAAGCGTCTTTAGCTTTGACAGCTCAATCCTGAACTCTGCTATATATTGTATGACCTGCTGTTCATCCTTGACATCATAGTTTCTTATCTCCATTTTCTAATCTCCTATCAATATGGCTACTCGAATGGTCCTCTCCTGTCTGGTAAAAGAAGATTCGGTCATACAATTATCGTAACATACTAATTCAGAACTTTGAATTAAGTGGTCTGGTCTTCAAGATACGGGCTTGTTGTAGACTTCTGTGGAAAAGGAACATTGCAAGCATCATCATATAGTGACAGGAAATCTAGCACAATCTCAATCGTGATTCGATCGGAATTCTGCTCCTCGAGCACTGAATAGAAACCTCGTGATGGTTTATGCACTATGCATCAGTTCAGACCAGTCCACATTTCGATTATCTGTCCAGATGCATCCGAATACAGAACCTGTCATTAGACTACCGTTCTGTCTCCCCTCCTCTGATTCTTAATGATGATGAAGCTCGAACAATCTCTGAGAAATCTCTAGGAAAGCTGAAGAATTGGATCCAAGTGTGAGGGAGAAATCTCTAGTACTTGGCTTTTGAAGAATAATGTAGATGCTTATCTAATCATCACCAAGCCTCTTGCGTAATCCGTAAAGAACCTTCTACATAGCTATTCTCTAATGGATTGGAATCTGAGATTATCTTCAAAACACAGACATATGAGCCATAGTCCTCTTCCATAAAATCACCCGCCCCGAATCCGAATTCGGCACAACCCTAGAGAAAGCAGGGTCACCTTCAAGCTTAGGTGGACGATTTTTCAACCGAGAGAGAGAGCAGCATCCTGATGATTTGTTAGTTACTCTCTGTAAGAGCTGCCATAAAAAAGCAGAAACAAAGGATAGAAGTTAAACCTCTTCTCTGAATTTGGATTCAATCTGAACTACTCTTCTATTTAATGAGTTGATTTGACATCGTTTCATACAGGTCGAATTGCTGTGCTAGCTCCCAAAAAGGGTGCTCATAATAAAATCGGTTCTAGCCCTTATGAAGTTCTCTGTCAGTATACTCACTGGATAGTATTGCCAAACAAACTTGATTGGTTTCATGTCTGGTACAATGATGATATTGACATAACGGTTATAATAACCTCAGAGAGTGACTGATCGTGATCTAGATGTACGGACAATGTGAGTTTTGGAATGAATTATCAAATAAATGCGAAATACAAAAATATCTAGATGCACTTGGGATGGAGCCTATTGTACCGATTGAACGTCCACCCAAAGGACATATTGATAATTTCTGCAAAACTAAGAAAGCCAAAGACTGTTGGAAAAAAGATGCAGTAAAACAAATGATTGACGATGCTGTTTTTGATGAAGATTTTGAGCCTTATGTATCCATTAAGCAAATACTATGGAAGTGGTTGAAATGGGGTGTTATAATCTCAGTAGTAGGTTTTGTCATTTTTGTTATGATAATTCTATCCATATACTTCACTGGTGGTGGAATGTATTTCTTTAATATTTAGGTGAGTGTGATGACAGGAAGAAACGGTTTAAGTAAGGGTGAATGAGAAGGTATGGACAATGTGAGTTGACTTCAAACTACCTCCAAAAGAGGAGTGAAGTAGTCTGGTTCCTACACCGGTCTTATTGCTGTGCTTGCTCCGCAGACCGTCTAGTTAGTTATTCATCTAACCGGATTCTAATCATAACAACAAAGAAATACATAGATTGTGGATACTATACCTAAACTCTCAACTCTACTTAGTTGTCCAGTAGGAGGAATTACTTTGGGCCATAAAGACTACATAATTGATGAAGATGGATACTATCGCTTCCCAAATTCTGGAATGCTGGTGCATAGGTGGGTCGCTGAAAAGCATGTGGTTGGACGTAAGCTATATCCTGGGGAGGTTGTCCATCATAGAAATGGCAACAAGCGCGACAACCGATCCGAGAATCTTGAGGTCATGACATGGGAGCAGCATGAGGCTCATCACAAACGGTATAGTATAGTCAAGAACATTAAGACTGTTGGAAAAATAGTGGGAAGCCTTCTAGGTGTTAAGACAAAGAAACGACGCAGGAAGAAGAAGTGGTTCTAGATTAGATATATCTTGAAATGGGGAATTGATTACATTGAAAATTAAAGGTGGACGATTGAAAAAGAACATTGAGATTAGAGCTGGAAAACAGGAGTACTTCAAGTTCACAGTTTCTCTAGCTCCTTAATAAATCTGGGCTGGTTTCCCCCTAGCCACGGAGAATAAAGTATATATGTAAAGTATGCTTTACGTATAATATACTTTACATTACACTAGTGATTGAGATGATAGAAAATCGAGTGAGAGAATCTAGAAAAAGAAAACTCAATGAGGTATCCAACTCACGCGAATGGACACAAGAGAGCCTTGGCCTATGAGTGGGTGTCACCCGGCAAACGATTATCGCTATCGAGAGAGGAAAGTACAATCCAACTCTTGAGCTTGCATTCAAACTAGCAAATGAGTTTGGTGTAATGATTGAGGAGATATTCAGTTATAGGGCGGATGAATATGGAACGTAAACAAATCATAGCAAATGTTTCTGTTGCAAGTACTGGTGTCATATTTTTGGTAATTATGATGTGGTATCTTCCAGATATGGCTGTTGAATTACTCTTTATTTGCATTGTTTCAGTAATTGTGTCTACGGTTGTTACATGGAGAGCAAGAGTTGATCAACGCAAAGACGAACGAACCATACAACTAATGACTCTTGCAGGTCGAAATGCTTTCATGTTTCTCGTCTTTGCTATGCCGATGTTAGCGGGATTCAGTATTGCTGGTATCATTTCGATAGATGCAGTCGGAGCCTTGTGGCTACTCTGGTCAATTGCACTAGGGATTACTTGGATATCGTTTTCCTATTACTATACACGTTGATTGTGTGCAATCAACATCAAGATTACAGGAGAGAATGTGTGTGACCAGTAGAAAGATCGAAATCAAGACCAAAGGACTCTCCAAGTCATTTGGGAGTGTTGTCGCACTCGACAACCTTGATCTAGAATTAACCACAGCCAGTAGATTCGGATATATTGGACCTAACGGAGCCGGGAAGACTACTACTGTACGAATACTATCAGGACTGCTGAAACCGACAAGTGGTGACGCAAAGGTCTGTGGTTTTGACATTCATAGAGAGAGAGACAGGATAAAAGCTGAGACAGGCCTGTTGCCTGAAACCCCAGGGCTCTACTCGAAGTTGTCTGCTGTGGAGTTCCTCGAGTTTATAGGTGCTCTGTATCATATGAGCGAAGATGTCTTGGACTCTCGAATCGATAGACTCCTCTCTATATTGGGACTAGAGGGACGACGGGATGACCTGTTAGAATCATATTCATCTGGGATGAAACAGAAAGTTCTCGTGGCCTCCACGCTCATTCATGAACCCAGATTGGTATTTCTCGATGAACCAACCTCTCGTCTTGACCCAGCAGTCAGTGCTCTGGTCAAGGATTTGATTTTGGCTCTCGCTGAGGAGACTGAAACGACGTTCTTCATTTGCACGCACATGATTGATTTTGCTGAGGATGTGTGTGACATCATTGGAATACTCAACGAGGGCCGGTTGGTGGCTCTGGGCTCTCCCGAACAGATTGTAAGTGACTCGGGTGCTGAGGACCTTGAGGAAGCGTATCTCAAGATTATTGGTGGTAAAATTGACAGAAAGAAGCTCCTTGATTGGAGGTGAGAGAGTTGGCTCGACATTGGTTGGTCATAGCTAAGGTAGAGTTTCTAGTGTGGAGTTCTAGATTCAAGAGTAGGAGAGCTCCAATCTTCGCAGGCATTATCCTGACTGGATTCCTCTGGGCATTCTATGTGGTCCCAGAAATTTGGAGATTCGTTATCAGCGGTAACCTGTTCATCAATTCTCTGTTGATGGTTGCATTACCGGAACTCATTCGCATCGCCATGCTGCTCTTGTGGATGCTTGTCTTGATCTATCCTATTCTGTACGCTCTTCAGCAGATCAAGATAGGCCAGTGGGAGATAATCCTCAGTTGTGATGTTTCCACGAAGTCTCTGCTGGTGGGGACGTTCGTGGGAAAGATACCCAGTTATGGACTGATGGTGTTGTTTCTCGCACCAGTACTGATGTCGCCATTCATACTTGCCTATGAAGTGGCTCTTCTAGGTCAGATACTAATGTATTGTTCAATCCTACTGGTTTCATTGTCGACTCTGTGGATATCCAACTTCGTGTCACTCGCAGTCCAGGCAAAGATTGGTGAATCGAAACGTGCAGAGGATCTGGGAAAGGCACTCTCAATGGCTATTGGATTGATCGCGGGACTACCAATCTACGGGCTGGTCTACTTCGCTGGACCTCTGACAGGCATTCTCGGGATGAATGTATTTCTTCTCTTCCCGTTCACATGGGGTGCTGACATGACATCATGGGCGGCAATCCTGTTCAGTTCGAAAGTCACCCCAGAGATGCTCCCCCTCTTCGAGACCGTTCTTGGTTTTAACTTCTTAACTGATGTGCTATTACTATCGCTATTCACACTGCTTTTCGTGGGTGTTGCGTTTCGAGCAGCAGACAGAGTATTCACCTTCAGACTGGGAGTGAGTACTGAAACAGTCACGACCATTGTCCGGGAGAATGTTGTGGTCCGCGGGATTAGAAGGCTCTTCCCAGGACCTTTCGGTGTTCTGGTGGTCACGAGTCTCAAAGACTTCTTCCGGAAGGCTGAGAATCTTTCAAGACTCGGTTTTGTTGTGATGATGGCGACTGTCATGCCAGTTGTGATGAATCTCTCATCACCAGCCCCACCGATTGATGATCCGACTTTTCGAGTGATGATACCAATGATTTCAGTAGCGATCATGCTCATGGTTGTGGGAACAATGACTTTTGGTGGAACGGGCTTCATTGAGAGCAAGGACCACCTCTGGATCATAAGAAGTGCACCACACGGTTCGGTTGAGTTTGTAGAGGCGAAGCTTGTCAGTTTCTTCATCTCAGCTGCTCCCTTGGCTTTGATTCCCTCCGTTATAGTAGGGCTGCTGATGGGTCTTGAAGTCATGTCCATCTTCCTGATGTTCACATATTGCTATTGTCTATTATGCTGTTCAATCATGGTGTCAATCGGTGTAGTAGCAGCCAATCCTACCTTTGAAACCACAAGATCCCGCTCGTACATCTTAAACAGTCTCGCAACCGGACTCATCATCTTGGGTGCAATAATATCCGCCCTGCTTCTTGGATTCTTGTATTTCGGACCAACATTGTTGGAAGGTTTAGGCTTTTTGGGAAGTATTGTGTTGCTCACGGTCACACCTCTGGTGATAATCGGGCCCCTCCTAAGCTGGCTGGGTGCTAGGCGTCTGGGGCGTCCTAGCGAGTCATAATTGGTGACCTCAGATTGATGAAGATGCAACTGACATCATCTAAAGATATAATCAATGTCAGAACCGTTATGTACTGAATTATGAGATTTTACTATGTGGTTAGTGGGAGTGTTATTCGATCTATTTTCATTAAAATGATGAAAGTAAGCTAGGGTTGGGAAAACCAAAGAGTTTCTAATCTCTCCAAGATTGAAGATTGCAAAGGGATTTAACCTCGTAAAGTTTCTTATAATTTAGGGAGAATTTCGTTGAAACCTCTAGAGAGTTTCTTTCGCAACGAGAATAATACTGGTACAATTATCTTGCTATTAGTAATAATGCTACTAATGGTACCATATGGCTTCATTATCCAGATTGGTGAAGGCTGGCATTACTTTCAGGTCTCTGCAGCGGTTTGGGTATTTAGAGATTGGAGCTATGCTTCAGGTGTTGAGATATACAACTCTTTTGGCTTTCTTGATCCATATCTTTTCTTGAACTCATTCATACTTGCAGTTTTTAGTTATGTTTTCACAATTCAAATAATAAGACATCACAGAGCTCAAACAACTAAAAAGAAGGTTAGAATTTCAGCAGTTCTGACTTTGATTCCTTTAGTACCTCTGTTTTTCCTTTCCCTCTTTGGTGTTTCAATGCAAGCTGGGGGTGGATTCAATGGCCCAATTCCACTCTTCATGATTCTCGGTCTCATTATTGACCATCTTTGGGGTATTGAACCTGCAGTTGTACCCTGGGATGACTAAAAATAATTGAGTCATAGTAATATATCATATAGAAAAAGGAATCTGTAGAAAACTCTCCAGATTCAAATTATGACTCAATAACTCCATGCTATTGAGAGGTCGCTTGCAGAGTTACTAAGCTCAATCATGTTCTGACCAAATAACTGGGCGTTTAGAAACAGGTACAGGTACAAACCAAAGTACTGCCAAATGAGACGAATGAATATGAGACCGAGAAGCCTGTTGAGTCATCAATTTCCAAGCAGCAGTATCTCATCTAGAAGCCAAGAAGTTTAGGAATTACTTGGCTGTCTATTTTCTTGGTACACAAGTATTTTTTCTTGGCTTGGCTTACTTGAACTACCTTGTACTTGTGTATTTCGTAAAATAGACTACAGCCAAGAAATTGAAGAGCAGGATCGCAGGGGTTCAAGGTGAAACCAATCTACATGAATAGGTCTACCTATTTGCCAATTTGGGCTTTACAGAACAACCGGAAACGTCTGAATGAGAGGTAGAGGAGGGGGAGTTCAAAGTAATTGAATTCCATCTCTTTATATCTAACTTCCAAGAATACTCGAAAGAACATCTTCAACAATCAGGCATAACATCATCCTTCTTTCTTACAACCTCTCATAGTTTTGCCAAATCAGACTCTTTAATCGCTTATCTAATCATCAATAAGCCTCTTGGATAATCTGTAAAGTACCTTCGATATAGCTCTCTTCTGAAGGGGCGTCATCTGAAATGATCTTCAAAGCACAGATATATGAACCGTAGGATTCTTCTAATTCCTCACCTATTCCGAATCCTACACCATAACTTTGATTCAACCAACCGAATAATAATTCGAAACGAATCGATTCCTCAAGCAAACCAAATTCCGTAGAATTCATCTCAAGGAAACCAACATAGAAACTCACATTACCTGAGGTATCGCCCAAAGTTACGATATTAACTTCGAAATAAATCTGATTGAAGAGACCAGGATAGGGAGGGTGAACATCAATATCAAATACAATCCAAGACCCTACTGGAATGTTCTCCCTAATCCCTGGAGTTGCATAATAAACAATTGTTGTGCTATTAACCACGTAACTACTATACGTCGATGCACCAACAAACATCGAAATAAGAAGGACACCAACAATCATAGTTGTCCGACCTCTTTGAAACCTCAGACCACGCCTGATGCGAGTGATCTGGAGAAGTTTCTCAGGAGAATCCGAAGCATCCCATAATTCAATGACTGGAATCATGCCCTTTAGGATCGGCCAGCGAGTGGAATTCTTTGCTAGAGCTCTTTGTCCTGCGAAAAATAGAACGATTGAGATCGAGCCTAGTATTAGAAGGGCAATGGAAAGACCTTCTATTGAAACTATGAATCCCACATATCTCACCATATCGTTGGTGGACTCGAATTGATAACCACTCAGTTGAACTGCTAACGCTCTAACAACGTTATGGGGGCTTAGAAGGGCCATGATTCGAGTAATTGAAAAGTTCCAAAAGCGGGGGTCTGCACTCCCGCCTGCAATAGATCCAATCACAATAGTTGATGCACTACCAAGAATTGTGCACAATCGCGAATCATCTGTAATGCTAGCTAAAGAAGAAGCTATTGCAGCCAAAGAAACAGACCCTATTAACGAGGCTCCTAGGACGGATGGGAAAAAAGTAAAGTGACTGAAGCTTATCGGGTATTGGGCTAGAGAATCAAGGATGATGGGTTTTAAGAATGCGATGATTGTAAAGATGGTGGTAAACAAACTAGTAACCATAAAAGTATGAAGAACACGAATCTGAAAAGCTCTCTTTGTCCCATCCTCATCGATCCTTCTCAGAAGATAAAGACGTGATGCACGACTACTGAAGAGTAGTCCAGCTGTCAGAAATGAAAATAGACCTGTAGCGAAGGCCATGGACACAATAGTGACTGAGTTGAGTAGAGGAGCGAGCTCAAAGCTTGAACTAACAGGATTTGCAAGGAATAGTCCCAAGGATGCAGATACTATGCCAACTGCAAAGATTATGAACAAATCTCGTCGAGATATTGATGGTATTTCCACGTCATCGTTTATGAAACTGTAATTCATTCGCAGCAAACGCCCCATAACTCCAATGATTGCGGAGTATTTCCATCTTTTGATTGACAAAATGTTGTACCATTTTCAGTCCTGTTTTGGTGTATGGATTTGTTGGAAGGTTTAGGCTTTTTGGGAAGTATTGTGTTGCTCACGGTCACACCTCTGGTGATAGTCGGAACTCTCCTAAGCTGGCTGGGTGCTAGGCGTCTGGGGCGTCCTAGCGAGTCATAACTGAGTGGAAAGGTTGGATGAGAGTTGACACATAACAAAAGAAATACATTGATTGGTCGTCTATTGGGCAGAGTTATTCTATGAAAAAGTGTGGCTCTAGTCCAGAGAGTAGCCCCAATTTTGTTTTATCCATGATTGTTGCCCGTAAGAAGCAATACTACAGCGACCATGCCAATTCCACGAATGTAAATCCGTATAGAATCAGCGATACGATACACCAATACAAAACAAAGCAGAGGATGTACCTCATCGGTTTTCCTCTAGCGAGTAGACCATATTTCTCAGTGAATCCAAAGATTGTTACTCTTGGTAAAAGAAATGGAGTTCGTTTACAATATTCAGCATATTCAGGACCGAACCTTTTGGCTAGTCCAATCTCTTCAAGATCAGCTACGATGACAAGTATGATTGATACTAGTGACCAAGAAAGAATATCTCCAGGTCGTATTCCGGTCCAATATACCGTGGGATATCCTTTTTGAAACTGTAATTCATTCGCTGAAACTTGCCTAGAGGTTCCCATCTCTTAGAGTTAATCTGATAGACTATCATAGGCAATCTTCATGACTGTGACTAACTCAACGATGGATAACAACAGAATCATTAAGCAGCCAGAAGCAAAGTATCGGTTGCCAAGGAACAAAAACGCAGGCAATAGTAGAACAACGCTCATCACACTAGCCCATACATATCCGAGCTGTTCCCAATTCTTTCTTGGAATCCAAAGAAGAATGAATCCAATAAAATCAAGAATGAGAAAGAAGAGTAACCAAAGTGTGTAATCTGGCCATGGATAATAAACAACAGAGGACAAACCAACCATGTCGAAAAGAACAGCATCTCGAGCAAGATGTGTACTTTTTATCATTGTGAGGAACGTGTTATGATTTCTTTCTGGCAATTACTGAAACTCCCTCGTGTCTTCTATATAGTTAAAACGAAAATAAAATTGATGCACATTTTTGGAAAAATCGTGGTGTACAGTTTGTGAACCAGCTGCTACAGGTTGTATCATACATACAACATCCATTGTTGTAACGTGTGTCTTCATTGTCTTATGCATTCCGATACGCGTACAATTGTCGGAATTGATAAGATGATGAGCAAGGGAGTTAAAAGGACAAAAGGTCATATATTAACCAGAATTGGTTAACTACGAAGAATGTGAGTGCTATCTGTGAAGTCTATCCATTTCAGGTTTCCAACCAAGCGGCAGGAATTCATATGGCTGAAAAGACGACAGGAAATCCCTCCGTCGACAATC
>JAEOSL010000154.1 GCA_016840385.1 Candidatus Thorarchaeota archaeon
GAACCTTCAGAATTTCTTTCAATTTATGATCATCCGGAATCATGGGGTGGTCTCGATCGTGATGCCATTCTAACCATGAGAAAGCGATTGTACAGATTTACTATTCCAATTGATGCACGTGCAATGGAACCAAGAAATATTGTAGAGGTCCTGCAAACAATAGCCCTTTCCGTTAGTCCAGTTGCAATAGAGGTTGAAACATCTGGCCTACCCCTAAAGAAGCTCTCAACTCTTGGAGGTCAGCTACCTGCAAGTCCTTGTGTAAACACAAAATCAATTGAGATTGTTTCCGAACCTGAAATCAGTCGAGTTGCAAAAAGAATTACAGAACAGGATATTCCTTCATCTGAAGCAGCTTGGAAACTTCTTGATTACGAATATACACTTGACCAAGTTGCCAGACTTATGTCCGTCGGACTCTTAGGTAGAATAGATAGTAGACGATTAGTCCCATCTAGAGGTGCTTACAAAGCAGTAATAGATGCGTACGTCAGTCGAAGTCTCATCGAGCTAACAGAGAAACCATATGCATCCTCATACCGTTTGGGTATGTCAGAGTTATTCGGGGAAAATTTCACAATTCTTGCTCAACCCGGAGAACCGAAGGTTGACTATCTAAGAATTGAAAGAACATCTGATGGTCTTGATCATGGTGTCAGTATTCAGGGAGTCAAGAACTTAACAACTGATTCAAAGACATCGGTCTTCGCAGACCATGCTAGATTCTCAGCATTTTCAGATTTGGTCAAGAGAAAAGAATCAGCTCATTTGACAGTCTTCCATTTCTCAAGAAATAGCAATAACAGTGTTCTAGGACCATGGATTATTCGTGCAGGAGTTAAAGCTGCATTAGAAACGAATCAAGTAGAACTAGACACAAAAGAGAATGCTCTGATGGTACTGAAATCATTCCTTGCTCCCGACATCTCAGTCTGGACTCAAGATAATCCTCTTCTCGACAATTTTGGTGGAGCTTTCAAGGTTGTAGAAAATAGTTCACCACTAAATCGTATTTGATTTAAAAAAAGAAGGAGAGGCAGAGCCTAAGCTCTGCTTTAGATACTCTCTTTGGCTTCCTTGCTTGAAGCACCTTTGTACATTAGTACTAGTCCAATTACTGATAATAGACCACCAGAAATTAACCCGCCACCCGTAAGTATTGGTCCTGGAAAGACACTTGGCATTATTTCTGCAAATATTCCGGTTGCCAGCATGATGAGTACAGCACCCATGAGGAGCATCAGCAAACCTACTCCAATACCACCTGCACGGAATGACATGGAACGTGGATACTCGCTCTCGATAACATAACCTGTTGGTGCGGATACCGAGGCTTTGTATTTTTTATTCCCATATCTATACTGAAGTTCCCAAACAGGTACATGGATTAGGAACGTTTCACCAACATCGATGATATCATTCCTCTGTTCGATCTTGTCTACCTCTTTGAGTACAAGTTGAGTCTGTCGGTCAATTGCCATCTGCTTGGCTAAACCTTTGGCTGTGTCTTGGTCAATATTACTGTGTAGCACCTTGCCTTCGTATTCTTCAGCATGTGCATGACTGAAGTACTCCTTTGCACGGGTTGGAATCGGATGACGACGAACATCTTCATCTATGTCTTTGATTCCCGCAATATTGACTTCATGACGTCTCTTGAATTCGCCAGACTCAGATTTCCAGAAGTATTCTATTCTCTTGTAGGCTCCACGACGTTGAGGCCATTCACTGTGAAATGTGGCATCACGACCGAGTCCTGAATAGGTTGTGTCTGCATCAACTCTGCTAATCCAGAATGGATACCAAATCTGTTCAGATATCAAGAACTGAGCAGAAGCAGAGAGGTCCTCAGGTACTCCAAGTTGCTTTGACACCCAATCAAGAAGAGTGGTTCTTGCTTCACCTTCATCATAGTGAACGCGGATCATATAGTGATCTGTGAACTTTTCACCAGTGGTACTTTGTGCGGTCCCACAGTAGGGACACACTAGAAGTAGGTCACCAGCTCCAGCATCGAAATTTGCATCACAAAAATTGCATCTTGCCATTTCATTCACCCCTTCTTGGTTCGCTGTGTCATAATCAGCACCCTGAATCCGAAGAATGTCATTATGATACCTATTATTGCTGCGGCTGCTCCAATTCCAAGCAGCATCACATTTGGATCAGTACCTTCGGGGACACTTATTTCGTTCCAGAGAAGTTCTCCACCGACCCCACCAAGAATGATACCAATGAGACCCACTAGAGTCCACATGATTCGTTGACCACGTGTGATTGGAATCTCTCCCTGGACTACTTTTCCGGTATGACCGTCAATAGCAGCCTTGTACAGGTCCCCTTGGAACTTGTATCTGATTAGAGAGAATGGTGCCTGCATGTAGGTAGTATCCCTAACAGCAGTTGTAGTTCGACAGTCAAAGAGCTCTCGTAGACCACTAGCGGCCTGTGCTCGGTGATTGTCAGCAACACGTCCGTGAATTGCTTTCTCGTATTCCTCTTGACCGATTTCCGCATTCAGCATAACTGGTTCAAGATCTTTGATTGATTCAAAGTTGTAAGGAATTCCTTTCTCAGGTTTCACGTCTTTTAGATAGTCCTCAAGACCATAGAACCGTGCACCTTTCCTTGCGAGTAGTGGCTCGTGAGTGTCGGTGTGCAGTTCATCTTGAACAGGGACGTAACCTGTTTCATAGTCTGTATAGGTTTCAGTTCTTGAGTTTCCGTCCGAATCTCGAACTGTCCTAGTTTTCTGAACCGGAACTTGTACGGTCTTGTACCCCTTGTAGTGTGAATCAGCCTTGACTTTGGCAGTCCATACTGGTACATAGATCAGTTGATTCTCAACAATCTGGGCGTCCCTAACCAGAGACTTGTTCATTCCCTTATTCTTGTCGAGGAATTGCTGGAATCCAGCTTGACGCTCATCAGCATCAACTGCAGATTCCATCAGATGATCACCAATCGCTTTTCCTTCGATTGTAGTTGTACCACCACAATAAGTACAAGTAATAACAACGTCGTCGGGCCCGGTCTTAACATTACCATTGCAAACGGGACATTTGAACATGTCAGCCGCTGGTGCTTCAGAACCCATAGTCAAACTCTCCAGAGTCTGTATCTGAACGAAACTGGTGTTCAAACCATTTAAGACTTGAGCAAATGAATATACAATCAGAAATGGGTATCTTCAGAATGCTCTGCTACTTCTCCATGACATTCTCTACTCTCGAGTTCCAAGAATAAATCCAACAAGATTGAATTCTATATGCACAATGATTGGCAGAATTATGCTTCCTGAAAACGTCAAGAATATCCCAGCGATCAAACCAAGGGTGGCTGCAGATATCACAAGTACCGGAACCGAGGAACCCATCTGTTTTGCAGGTGCTACATGTATCAATCCAAAAACAATTGCAGAAACTACTGCACCACCAGTAATGGAAAACCATCCTAGATCTAGTGCAAGTAGCAGAGCATTATCAAGAATGTTCTGCAGGAATCCACGGAATAACATTTCTTCTGCAATGCTGGCTAAAAGAACAATAACAATGAAAAATGTGATGCGACCTCTCATATCCGAAGGTGGGTTCATCTTTTCAGGAGTTTGAGAGATGTGCTCGCTTACTAGAACAACAACAACTGCAGCAATTAAACCGATTGCGCTTAGTAGAACCATAACCTCCAGTGTAGGTAATTGAATACCCCAGAGAGGTAGCATGCCCATGCTTAGGAGAAAGATGGTTAATAGCGACAAACAAAGAACAACCGGACTTACAATCGCAGAGGTCATCCACGGATTTGTAAGAGTAATGTTTGCTTCTGATTTTCTATTCTTTACAACAGCAACCATCACTGCAAAGGATACAGAGTAGATCACCATTGAAATTACGATTCCAATCACTAATGCAATTAACCACTCTATCACTGAGAATCACACCTAACCTACAAGGTGTGATGAATATTACTTACTGATAACTATCTCCGTTCCAGCTTCTATCAACTCCATTTTGCGAATTTCTGTCGGGCATTACAAATGCCTCTGAAATCTGATAAGCATCAAAATAGTATAAGAATGCTGAATGATGGAAACCTGTACAAGTACAATTTTCACACTATCAGCATCTTGGTAATATTCTACATGCGGATGTCTATAACATTGGTTTTGTTTAAGTCGAAATATCGATTGTCAATGCGCGATTCACCATATCAAAAAGGAACCATTGGTATATTTTGTTATGCGATTTCGAGTTCTTGCCTTTGTAGTTGTACTCTTCATTATGTCTGCTTCTTCACCAATTACATCATCGATGTATATGCAAGTGGACGCTAATCATGTACTTGCACAGAGTATCTCCCCTTCGGGAAGATTCCTACCAGGGTTTGTTTATGATCCAATAAATGACCGGATTATGATGTTTGGAGGAGGAAACGATGACGATGTATATGATGACACATGGATCCTAGACTACACCACAGGCGATTGGATTGAACTTGTACTTGATTCATCTCCAGTCCATAGGTCTTCTACAGTAATGGTGTATAATTCTGCTGATGAAGTCATCATTCTCTTTGGTGGACACAATGGAACTGAGTGGGATAGTGATACTTGGGTATTTGATTGCAACACAGAAACATGGACCGATGTGACTCCTGCGCACTCACCCTACGGTAGAGGTTCGCATGCTATGGTGTATGATAGTATTAACGACAAAGTCCTTCTCTTCTCTGGGTATGGTTCCATTGGTCCAGAGATTGCGGACACGTGGGCATATGATTACAACACAAATACCTGGGAGGAGATGAACCCATCTACATCACCTGGACAAAGATATGGTGCGGGTTATGTTTTTGATGAAGGAAATGGAACTATGATTATCTTTGGCGGTAATTCGCATGGACACTATTCTGATACGTGGAGATATAACTATGCTACCGACACCTGGACAGAATTCTCTCCAACAGACAATCCAGGGGCTCTCAAATGGTCTGTTATGACTTACGATTCTGTCAATGACAAGTCGATTCTCTTTGGTGGTGACATTGATTATCCTCTCGTAGCTAATGGGACTTGGATTTTCGATTCTGCAAACGGTCAGTGGGGAGAACGTGAACCCACAATCGCTCCAATAAGTAGAGAAGCATTTGGATTTGCATTTGATCCGGTGAATGAAAAGGCAGTCCTATTTGGAGGGACAGAAGGAGCAAACGTATTCTACAATGACACTTGGTCATATGACTACGATACTAATACATGGGTTGAACTAGAGCAAACAATTCATACTACTCAAATGGGTCTGGATCCTATCGTTCTTATTACTGTGACAATCTTCGCAGTTGTTGTACTCATCATTGGTGTAGTGTATTTCAAGAGGAGAACATGATTAGGGGAGAAAGTACTGACGCTTCTGTGAAGAAACATCAGATTCAGCATCTTGGAAATAGTCTACCTTCGGATGTCTTCACGAAGCCGTGCAGCTGAAAACTCATCTACTCGGTCTTTGACTTCTTCCCTGGCAGCTTGATGCTTCTCAAGGAACTCCATCATCATTGGTGCAAGAATCTGTTTGCATTCTCCACAGAGAATCTCTCCACCCCTACACTTCTTCTCAATGTTCGCCAAGTCCTTGTCGTCAGGCATGAAGATGAAGTTGTAGTACTTGTACACACTACATATGTCAGGATTTGCTCCAAGTTTGCGCTGTTCCTCAACGGTAGTTCTTCCACCTGTAAAAGCAGCCATGACCTTCTTCTTAGCTTGCTTGGGAGTATCTGTTGTAAAGATCGCAGACATTGGTTCTGAGGCGGACATCTTCCCACCTTCTTTCAATCCGGGTACAAACGAGCATTGAATACTGGCAGGTTTGTAGTAACCCATTTTCTCTGCTACGTCACGAGTTACTCTCCAGAAGGGATCTTGGTCAATCGCACATGGAATGATGCAAGGTGTCTTTTCTCCATAAATCCACGAATGGATGAATGCAGGGACTGCCTGTATCGCAGGATGCCAGATCGACCCAATATTCGTACTGTTATCAAATCCGAATGTTGCCTTCACAGTAGAGAAGGTCACCTTTCGAGCGACCTCAACCGCAATCTCATACAGCAAGTCGATATGCTCGATATCTTGAATGATGTAGGTGTCTTCTGGTTCGAATCCGAGTGCTAGTAGATCAAGTGTGTTCTCATAGGTATACTTCTTGACATCGTCAAGACTGAGATGAGAGTTAAAGAAGTACTTCTCATCGTTCGTCATCTGGAAGTAGAGGCGGGTCTTGAATCGGTCCTGAAACCATTTTGTGAACA